>NZHJ01000008.1 GCA_002691265.1 Flavobacteriaceae bacterium
CTCTGATTAACAGTCAGATGCTCTAACCAACTGAGCTAAGGAGGAATTTACTTTTCAGTGAGGGCAAATATATGTAATATTTTTAAAATTTGATTTTTTTTTAATTAAATCTTTACATCTGAAAATTTAAAGAATAAACGGTATTACTGCTTTTCTTTTATCAGGATATTCTTTAAATAAATTAATATACCAATTGTGATGGTTTAGGGCTCTTGGAATCAAGTTAAAAGCAGTCCATAATGCAAAGCTTAAAGTTCCGAGATTAAAAACTATTATAGCAAATCCTAACCACTCAACAATTTCACCAAAATGATTTGGACAAGATATATATTTAAACATACTGCCTTGGGGAATTTGATACTCTTTATTTTCTTTGCGCAAGGATATCAATTTATTATCTGATGATCTGTTAATATACATTCCGGCAAAAAAGATAATTAGTCCAATCAATGTATTAATTCCAAAATCTAATTGTGATATATTTCCTATCTCATAACCAACAAAAAAGCCGTTAAATAAATTAAAAACGAATGCACTAATCACAATAACTAAAGGCATCTTTTTTCCTTTAGTCTTTAACTTGATTGGAAATAATATAGTCCTGTAGAAATAGTGTAAAATCCATAATCCAATTATTAATATTATAATTCCATTTTTTTCAACAGGAGAAAGTAAAATTATTACTGGCATTAAGATCAAAGCAGGTAATTCCATCCAAAACCACCCCCATTTATTATCAATAGTAATTCCCCAATCTGAATTCGAATGTCTTCCGTAGGGAGTAATTGTTTTTGAAAATATGAGGTATAAGAAAGTACAAAGTCCTATAAAAATCCAAAGGAAAAGTAAATTATAGAACCATGTCATATTAAATTATAAAATTAAATAACTTATATATATCATTTCCATTTGCAAATATCACTAATGATAACAGGATGATAAAACCAATTACCTGAACTGTCTCCATAAATTTATCTGAAGGTTTTCGTCCGGAAATCATTTCATACATAAGAAACATTGCATGACCACCGTCTAGTGCAGGAATTGGCAATAAATTTAAAACCCCAAGCATAACTGAAAGTAGAGCTGTAGTATTCCAAAATGACTGCCAGTCCCATGTGGATGGGAAAATATTTCCAATGGCAATAAAACCGCCAAGACCTTTGTAAGCGCCAGTACTAGGGTTAAAGATAGCTACAAGCTGATCAAAATAAAAACCCATAAAAGAAACAAAATTATTTGTTCCAACAGAAATGCTTTCAATTAAAGAATATGAATTTTGTACAACTTCAATATATCCTAAATCTACCATATCTTTCACAGTAGCATCATGAAAAATTCCTAAGTTTCCGTTTTCATTAACGTTTAATGTTTTTTTCAATCTAAAAGAATCTCTTAAAAGCTCAACATCTATTATTCTATTAGAGTTTTCTTTAAGTAGTGTTGTTATTTGATCAGCGTATTTAATTTCTTGGCCATTTAGTGATACAACTATATCACCTTGCCTTAAATCGTAGTCTTTATTTAAAGATTCTTCTGAAACACTCTGAATAATAAATGGCATTCTAAACTCAAAAGATGATACATCATCACTTGAGGATAATTTACCTAAAAAGTCTACAGGTAAATTTATTTCGATTATATCTCCGTCCCTGTCAACCTGAAAATTTGTTGAACCAATAATTGACTTTCTCAACTCAGAATATGTGCTTAGTTTTTCTCCATCAACAGTCAAGATTTTATCACCTGTTTTAAAGCCAGATTCTAATAATACAGGATTGCTAATTAAGTATCCATCTTTGATTGAGTCAGTTGAAATTGATGAAGAACCATAACTATAAGCAAGTCCGATGTAGATGACTATTGCTAAAATAAAATTAACTGTAACACCACCCAACATGACAATAAGTCTTTGCCATGAAGGCTTAGATCTAAATTCCCATGGTTGTGGAGGTTTTGCCATTTGCTCTTTATCCATACTTTCATCAATCATTCCAGAAATCTTAACATAACCACCCAAAGGCAACCAACCAATTCCCCATTCTGTTTCTCCAATTTTTTTCTTAAATAATGAAAAGTTTACATCAAAAAACAAATAGAACTTCTCAACTTTTATTTTAAAATATTTTGCTGGCCAATAATGTCCAAATTCATGTAAGACAATAATTAACGAAAGACTCAAAATAAATTGTGAAATTTTGATTAAGATTTCCATAGGTGTGATTAATTAGCTGACAAAAGTAATTGATTAATAGTAAATTAAAAATATCTATTTTGATTATTTGATGTAAAACTGTTGTATTTTTGCATACCTCAAAAATAATAGGCTTTGAAGTTATTTAGGAAAAGAGATTTTATTACAGTTGGATTTATTTTGGCTTTTTCAGCAGCTGCCATTACATTGTTTTACACGATTTTAAAACCTGTTGAAACATTGCCAATTTATCAACCTGCTGAAGTAAATGAAAAACTGGTTGATTCATCTGTAATTCATGTATCTAAATACCATAAAATTTCTGATTTTGAATTAACAAATCAAAATGGGCAAATAATAACTCATAAATTTTATAAAAATAAAATTTATGTTGCTGATTTCTTTTTTACAACATGTCAAGATATATGTCCGATAATGACAAAAAATATGTATAGATTACAAGAAGAGCTGAAAGACGATAATGATATATTATTTTTATCACACACTGTTATTCCCGAAGTTGACACAGTTCAACAATTAAAAAAATATGCGGTTGAAAATAATGTTGACGATTCTAAATGGAATTTAGTAACAGGNGATAAAAAACAAATTTATGATCTTGCCCGTAAATCTTATCTAGCTGTTGAAGACACTGAATATGGTNAATTTGATATGATTCATACNGAAAATTTTATGTTAATCGACAAAAAAAGGCAAATTAGAGGGTTTTATGATGGTACTGATGATTTAGAAATTGACAGGNTATTATCCGATATTGAAATCTTAAAAAAAATAGATTAATCTTCCCAATTTCATTANATTTNGCTCTTTAAAATGNTTCTAAATAACTACTATGCCTAAACTAAGTGATTTAAAAAAAGGTGAAAAAGGTAAAATAGTTGATGTTTCATCANAAGAAATACCNATNAAGTTATTGGAGATGGGNTGTTTGCCTGGAAATAGTGTAANGCTAATTCAACAAGCNCCNTTTCANGGTCCNATTTANCTNGANGTTAATGGAAGTTATGTGGCAATCAGAAAGGAAACTGCCAAATTAATTGAGATAGAACTAAGCAAATGAGTAAGCAAGTAAAAGTAGCTTTAATAGGAAATCCTAATACTGGTAAAACCTCGATTTTTAACTCATTGACTGGTCTCAATCAAAAAATTGCCAACTACCCTGGTGTAACCGTTGAGAAAAAAGAAGGTATCTGCCGATTAAGTCGTGGAACAAAAGCTCATATTTACGATCTACCTGGAACATATAGCCTGAACGCTTCGTCNATGGATGAAAACTTAGTGGTTGAACTTTTACTAAATAAAAATCACAAAGATTTTCCTGACTTAGCGATCATTGTTAGTGATGTTGAAAATTTAAAAAGAAACCTAATATTATTTACCCAGGTGAAAGATTTAGAAATTCCCACTGTACTAGCAATAAATATGTCAGACCGAATGAAATACAAAGGCATTGAGCTTAACATTGAAAAACTTGAAAAAGAACTAGACACCAAAATAATACTTACTACAAATAGGTCAAAAGAATGGGTGAGTGATATCAAAAATTTAATCGAAAATTACAAAGAACTTTCTTCCAAAATATTTATAGATACAAGTATAATTGAACCCGAATATTTTAACAACTTAAAAAAGATTTTTCCAAACCAAAAATTATATAAACTCTGGGTTGTTATTTGTCAGGATGTAAATTTCAGTAATGTGTCAAGACAAGAAATTGAAAACACTGACTTTGAAATTAAATCAAAATCTCAACTAAAAAGATTACAACAAAAAGAAACAATAAAGAGATATCAACTGATCAATAATATTTTAAAAGAAGGTCAAATAATTGATAGTTCAAAAGCTCAAGGATTTAGAGCAAAAATTGATAAAATCCTTACTCATAAAATTTTTGGTTATTTAATCTTCCTAATGGTCTTAATGGCTATTTTTCAATCAATTTATGAGTGGGCTAGTGTACCGATGGATTTCATTGACTCTTCATTTGCATCACTAGCAGACTGGGTTAAAATAAATTTTCCATCTGGTGCTATGACAAATCTTTTGGCTGATGGAATAATTACGGGCATTGGAGGAATAGTAATTTTTATACCACAAATAGCATTTTTATTTATGTTTATATCCATTCTTGAGGAGAGTGGATATATGAGTAGGGTTGTATTTCTTACAGACAAGACTATGCAGAAATTTGGCCTAAGCGGAAAAAGTGTTGTCCCATTAATTTCTGGAGTTGCATGTGCGATACCTGCGATTATGGCAACAAGAAATATTGAAAGCTGGAAAGAAAGGTTAATAACAATTTTAGTTACACCTTTTATGACTTGTGCAGCTAGACTTCCTGTTTATTTAATAATAATTGCTTTAGTAATACCCGACGAAAAAATATTTGGGCTAAATTATCAAGCAATTGCACTTATGAGCTTATATATAATCGGATTTGTTACAGCTCTTTTATCTTCATTAGTATTAACCAAAATCTTAAAAATTAAAAAGAGGTCAATATTTGTAATGGAGATGCCAAATTATAAGTTTCCAAGAATTAAAGATGTGTTTTACACTGTTTTTGAAAAGTCAAAATCATTTGTTGTTGAAGCTGGAAAAATAATCCTTGCTATTTCTGTAATATTATGGGTTTTAGCAACAAATGGAATTGGAGATAAGTTTGAAAACCCTAGAAATTATATAACCGAAAATGTTCAAGAAATTAGCCAAGAAGAAATCCAAACTTTGGAGGCTTCAATAAAACTTGAGAACTCATTCATCGGCTATATCGGTAAAGGAATTGAGCCAGTTTTCAAGCCACTTGGGTATGATTGGAAAATAGGAATTGGAATTATAACATCCTTTGCAGCTCGTGAAGTTTTTGTTGGCACATTAGCGATCATATATAATATTGATAATTATGATGATTCCGTTGGTAAAAAAGAGGAAATTAAAAACATTATGGCTAGAGAAACAGACAGCAATGGAAATAAAATATTTACACTGGCATCAGGTATTTCACTCCTTTTATTTTACGCATTTGCCATGCAATGTATGAGTACTTTGGCGATTGTAAAAAAAGAAACTAATTCATGGAAATGGCCNATACTTCAATTTATTATTATGACAGCATTAGCATATTTTATATCACTAATTTCATTTCAAATACTAAGCTAATGGANCTTAATATTCAGAATATATTAGTTNTTACTTCTTTGATTTTAGCTNTAATTTTTCTAGTNAGAAAATTTAGTCCNAAGAAAACAAAAGGAAATTGTTCGAATAAAGATTGTGGNTGTNNTTAATTANCCCAGTGCAACATCAAGACACATCATTACTATGAAACCTGCTATCAGACCCATTGTNGCAATATCTGCATTTCCTCCACTTTGGCTTTCGGGNATTACTTCTTCAACTACAATGAAAATCATTGCNCCAGCTGCGAATGCTAATGCATAGGGTAAAATAGGATATACNAAGATTACTATNGCAGCTCCAATGACAGCAAAAATAGGTTCAACAATTGCTGATAGTTGNCCCCATTGCCATGATTTAAATCTACTAAAGCCAGCTCTTCTCATAGGCATTGAAACGGCAAAACCTTCAGGAGCATTTTGTAATCCCATACCAATTGCAAGTGCTATTGCTCCACCTAATGTAAAACCAATATCCATTCCAGAGGCNATTGCACCAAAAGCTACACCTACAGCCAATCCCTCAGGNATATTGTGAATTGCAATAGCTAGAACTAAAAGCTCTGTTTTTTTTAAGTCNGTTTTNGGGCCTTCTGCTTCTTCAATTTTTTTGAAAAGATGCANGTGAGGAATTTTTTTGTCAAGAAAATAAAGGAAAAATGCACCCAAAAAGAATCCTATGGCTGGTGGTAAAAAAGATGGTAAACTAGTTAATCCTAATTCGTGTTGTCTTTCGACAGCAGCGATTGCAGGGGAGAGAAGAGACCAAAAACTTGCTGCTATCATTACTCCTCCAGTAAAACCAAGAGCTGCATCAAGAAGCTTTCTGTTAGCTGACTTAAAAAAGAATACAAGNCTNGCNCCAAGTGCNGTTANAATCCANGTNAATAATCCANCNACAAAAGCNTGTANAATNGGNCTTTCNANTGANATAAAAAAATCCTCTAAGGCGTTTACTAGTTGTTCCATATTGAATAACCCTACGAAAATAGCAAAAGTAAAAAAGAAATTATATGAAAAGGTTATATATTTGTTTCATTAATAATTATTCTATTTAAATGTATCCAGAAGAATTAGTATATCCAATGCGTAAACAACTCACTGATCAAGGATTTGATGAACTTAAATCAATTGATGATGTTGAGAAGATGATTTCAAATAAAGGAACAACTTTAGTGGTNGTAAATTCNGTNTGNGGNTGTGCNGCNGCAAATGCAAGACCAGGTGCGATTACAAGTCTANNAAATGATAAAAAACCTNATNATCTTACNACTGTNTTTGCTGGAGTAGATCGTGATGCTGTTGAAAAAGTNAGNCATTATTTAGCNCCATTTCCACCAAGCTCACCAGCTATTGCTTTGTTCAAANACGGCGAATTAGTTCATATGCTGGAAAGNCACCATATTGAAGGNAGNNCTGCTGAAATNATTTCACAAAATCTAAANGGAGCTTACAACGAACATTGTTAGTTGTAATAATTCAGNACATCTAAAGTAATTTTCTGTTTTAATTTATTTAAATCAATTACTTCGACTTTCTTAATTTCGTTTGGCCTTCCATAATTTTTGAAGACAGTATATTTAATGTAAGTAGGATTTGACTCGTCCTGAATTGTATAATTTTCAATATTTATAAGCCATTTTCCTTTATCAGATTTTTCAATTATGAACTCCTCTGTATTGTATCCATAGTTTAACTCATCTTCTAACAAGTCTTTATCATCAAGAACAGTGTGTGACCAATCATAATATTTCTTTTTTGGNCCAACAAACTGAACGTTAAACTCAACCGCAGGGTCATTCCAATCAAAAATAATTCTATAATCAAAACCAAAGTTTCTCCAATCATTTTTTGGNACATAAGTTTTTAAGGTTTTTAAAGGAAAGTCTGTCAAAGTTAATTTGTCTAGATGTGTAAAATATAAATGAGCAGCCTCGTTAACAACTGTCTCCTGAAGACCTAACATGTTAACATTTTTTAGCTTATTGTTAAGCATAATATCAAATAAACTGGCGGCTAAATCATAATCTTCATTTTCTTTATATATCAATGCTAAATCTCTATAGGACTGCTCATCTAATGGTCTAATAGATAGTAATCTCTGATATATAATTTTTGCATTTTTAAATTCTCCAATTTCTTCAAGTTTATATGCAATGGTTTTTAAAGCTTTTGGATTGTCTTTTGCTTTCTCAGCAATTGATTTTAAAATGATGATTGCAAATTCTTTATCAATATTTTTAAAATGGTCAAATGATTCGATATGAAAAGGAAGAGATAATTTGTAAACTCCTTCTTTTAAAGTGAGAAACTGTAGCTTGGCTTCGGATAATGTTTTGGCTTGAATGAAATCTTTAACATAATAAGGTTTTAGTGAATCAAAATCGATTCTTGAAACTTGTTCTTTATAATCATTCCCCTTTACCTTTAAGGAATTTAATAATCTTTCCGCTTTTCTTGAAAGTGACTTCATTTTTATTAAAAAAACTCCTCCTCTTCCTTGACTTCCGTAACGATTTGTAGCACCCATTGACCTAAGTAATGTAATACTCTCTATTTGCTGTGGATCAATAAAATCTGGTACCTCCGTGTATATCAACCCCTCAATATCAAATATCGCTGCAGCGGAATTGTTGATGGATAGACTTCCGCCTCTTACATAAATTTGTGGTTTATTTCCTGTCGCAGGTCCGTCTTGATCATAAGCAACCTGAACATTAGTAAACTTCCCTCTTATCGCATCAACTAATGTAACAGCCCCAGGAGATATGTCTTCTGATGTAATTGTTGATGTCGAAAAACCAACCGATTTTTTCTTTTTCTTTCCATAGCCGGTTTCCACTTCATCACTTAATTCTGTAGTGCCAGTAATTGTAACTTGATCTAGGATCTGAGCGTCTGTTTTTAGTAGTATATATTTATCATCAAGGTTTTCAATTAAAATTTGTTTTTCAATCATACCTAAAAAATTGATTGATAAGACATCGTTCAAATTAGCTTTAATTTTAAAGTATCCTTCAAAATCAGACTTTGCTTCAACTAAAGTGTTTTTTACTTTGATTGAAGCGCCTTGAATGGGTCCAGACACACCAAAAACTTTACCAAAAATATAATTATCATTTTTATCATCTTCATCAAACCATTGTCTTGGGTTGTCTAACTTTTTGAGAAAAAATTTATTAGTATTATTTAAAAATTTGTAGAGTTTATCTGCGGTGGTTTTTATTGTGTCGTAACCATATGCGGTTACAGAAAAAATATCATCATCATTAATGTTTTGATCTAAAAAATTTAAAGAAAAATTACCCTCAGTATCTGTCAGAACACCAACATTTTTATCGATAAATTTGACTTCAGAAAATGATATCCCTTTTTTTGAATCATAATCTAAAACTGAGGCATTAATACTAACTTCAACTAAATTAGTTTCTTGCGATATAGATAATTGAAATATGGAAATAGAAATAAGTAGTAAGAACTTTTTCAATGTTTTAATTTTGAGGCGAATATCTTATTTTTTCAACTATGTAGCTGTTAAAAAACACATAATATTTAGTTAAAGTCTGGCTTTCTCTTATTTAAAAATGCTGAAGTACCCTCATTGAATTCCTTTGTTTCAAAACACTTACCAAACTCATTAATTTCCAACTTAAACCCGTCAATTCCTTTTTCAAAATTTGCATTAACACTCTTTATCGCATTCTTTATTGCGTTAGAGGAATTTGCTAAGATTTTTTTCGAAAGATTTTTTACAAAATCCATTAATTCGGTTTGGTCAGTCTTATAATTTATCAACCCGTAAGCTAAAGCTTCNTCAGCATCNATCATTTTAGCAGTCAGAATCATATCCAAAGCTCTTCCTTTTCCGACTAATTGAGGAAGTCTTTGAGTCCCGCCGTAGCCTGGAATAACTCCTAGTGAAACTTCTGGTAATCCCATCTTTGAGTTTTCGGAAGCCACCCTTAAGTGACAAGCCATAGCTAACTCTAGACCCCCACCCAATGCGTAACCATTTATTGCTGCAATTATAGGCTTTGGACACCCTTCAATAGTTTCAGATAAAATTTTATGACCTGACTCTGAAAGCTCAGACCCTTGTTGCATGGAAAAATTTACAAACTCTTTTATGTCAGCCCCAGCCACAAATGCCTTTTCGCCAACACCTGTAAGAATAATAATTCTAACTTCATCATTTGCTACAGATGACTTAATTGCATGATCAATCTCTGAAAATGTTTCAATGTTTAACGCATTTAATTTTTCAGGTCGATTGATTGAAATAATATTAATTCTATTTTCAATCTCATATGTTAAATTTTTATATGACATCTTAATTAGTTTTTTGGGAAGGTAATATTAAATGTTGTACCAACATTACTCTTAGATGAAAAAGTTATATTTCCGTTGTAGGCAGAGATAATACTTTTAATCATTGATAAACCAAGCCCCATTCCACTGGACTTTGTTGTAAAACTTGGTTCAAATATTTTTTCTGTATCAGTTTTTGAAATTCCATAACCATTATCAGCAATCGAAATATTTACATTATCGTCTTCTTCTAAAATACTTACTTTAATTTCTGGTATCCTGTCTTCTGGAATTGCCTGAAATGCATTTTTTAGTAGATTGGTAATTACCCTAATTAGTTGAGTCCTATCAAAATTTGCTTGGATTACCTTATTAGAAGAATTAAAATTGATGTGATCTTTATTAAAAATATCAATGGCAAGCTCTACAACTTCAACAACATTCAATAACTCTTTTTTTGGCTCTGGCATTTCTGCAAAATCGGAAAAAGCAGTCGCAATGGAGCTCATTGTGTCAATTTGCTGAATCAACGAATCACTAAATTCTTTTATTCTTTCCTTACTGAATTCTTGGCCTTTGCTAAAACCTCTTTCAAAAGTTTGAATACTTAATCTCATCGGAGTTAAGGGGTTTTTTATTTCGTGAGCAACTTGTTTAGCCATCTCTCTCCATGCTGTTTCTCTTTCACTTTTTGCAAGCTTAACTGCACTACTTTTAAGCTCATCTATCATTGTATTATATGAATCGATTAATGCAACAACTTCTCTTGGTGTGTTATCTATATTGATCTTTATATTTTGATTTTGAAGATTTGTTTTTTTAATAGTTTCTCCAATCGAATCTAAAGACTTTGTTACAAAATTTGAAATAAAATATGCAATGACAAATGCAATTAAAATCATATTTCCATGAACAAANCCAAGTCTTATCAAAAACCCTGTAAGCTCTTGTTTGCTGCTNGTATCATCAGCAAAATATGGAATATATATAATACCAAGTGGTTCATTTTTAAAATTAGTAACCAGATTGTAAGATGATTTGAAATAATTTGTATTTGTATCATCCTCGACGTATCTAGAAGGATTTTCATTTTTGAAATAATNAACTATTTGTTGGTCTATAATAGTTGTACCTCTAACCCCNGTAAGAGCGGTTGAACTTTTCAATAAANAACCCTCTAGGCTATATAGCTCAAACTCTAGATTATGAACATCTGCCACCTCAAGGATCATNCTGTTACTTANTGCNTCAATAGAGTTAATTCCAGATTTATCTATTTCATACTTAAGGTCTGTAAGAAGGTTTTTTTCTTTTCTTTCAAGTCTACCTTCATGGTATTCTGAGTTTTGATTATTGAACTGANACAAAGTTACACCGGCAATCATAATTGATTCAACAACTATAAAAACCATCATATAATAAAAAATCCTAGAACTGAGTGATATATTATTTTCTCGCATCTATATAAATTGAGAGTTTATGATTTTAGTTCAANTAAATTTAAGAATTATTTGTTGACATCTGAATTTTGACAGTGCCTAAATCGAAAAAATTAGAATATTAAATTCATATCTTTGAGACAAACAAACTGATTATGAAAAAGATTTTAGTGTGGACAACAGTTATTTTAAGTTTTCTCTTAATANTGATTTATNCATTTAATGTTGAGTACCTACTCAAAGGAGTNAGAACAATTTATCTTACAGGAAANAATACAGCTTTTATTTCAGACTACGAATACTTTGAAAACAGAGAAATTAAAAACTCTGTTCCTCAACCATGGTTNCTTCATGAAAAGTATAACTCCGTCACACAGTCTGAAAATCTAAAAAAATTAAACGAAGAAANAAAAACCAAATCCTTTNTGGTAATCAAAAACGACAGTATTGTTTTTGAANAATATTTTGACGATCATAAATCAACTAGTCTTTCAAACTCATTTTCAGTTGCAAAAAGTATTGTCACAAGCATGNTGTTTAAAGCAATTATGGAAGGGAAAATCAAGGGNCTAGATCAACCTTTAAGTNATTATTTTGANGAATATAAAGAAGGGCTNGCNAGTGAATTAACNGTTGGAGATTTAGCTTCTATGTCATCAGGAATGAAGTGGAGTGAAAAATATTANAGTGTAATTAATATAACATCTGAAAGTTACTTTACAGATGATTTAAGATCNGTTGTTCTAAGGCAAGATATNATNGATAAACCTGGACAAAGCTTTAGATATTCTAGCGGTGACACTCAGTTATTAGGAATGGTAATCGAAAAAGCAACAGGTACTACTCTTACAAATTATTTNAGTGAAAAATTTTGGCAACCAATGGGAGCTGAAAATTCTGCTCTTTGGCAAATTGACAGTNNAAAATCNGGAATGGAAAAAGCATATTGTTGTATTGCAAGTACAGCNAGAGATTTTGCAAGATTTGGTAAACTATNCATNAATAAAGGNAAATGGAATNATGAAATNATTTTAGACCCNTCNTACATNGANCTTTCAATNAATCCAGTTTTTGANGATAGCCNATATTATGGATATGGTTGGTGGCTNTATAATTATGAGGGTAANAAAGTGTTTACCATGAATGGTCATCNTGGTCAATTTGTAATTTCTTTNCCAGATGAAAATATAATTATNGTNAGACAGGGNGANNATAATAANAAAGGNNNNGGTGATGGNTCNAGTGATTTATTTNAATATATAGCTGAAGGATACAAAATTGCAACTTCAATNNAATAGTCTTTGAAATCAAAAAANANAATATTACTTGATATAAAAAAGCTATGTGTTAGCATTACAGAAAAACCTGAAAATAAAAAATTAATAAAGTCTNTTTCATTTAATATAAAAAAAAATGAAATCGTTGGTCTCATAGGTGAATCTGGTAGCGGTAAATCACTTACNTCTTTATGCATTTTAGGACTTCTTGAAAAAAAGAACTTCAATATTTCTGGGGAAATATATTTTAANCAAAGAAATATTATAAATCTACANGAAAATGAAATAATAAAAATTAGAGGCTCAGAAATATCTATGATTTTTCAAGAGCCGATGACTGCNCTAAATCCAACCATGAAAATTGGAGNGCAGCTTTTTGAAGTATTCCGANCTCATGAAAACATAGANAGCAAAGAAATTTCATCTAGAATNGAAAAACTTATTAAAAAAGTAAAGCTTGATAATGTAGAAAATTTATTTGATAAATACCCTCACCAGCTTTCTGGTGGGCAAAAACAGAGAGTTATGACAGTCATGGCTCTGTCTTGTAATCCTAAACTTTTGATTGCAGATGAACCAACCACAGCTTTGGATGTAACAATACAAAAAGAAATTATTGAGATATTAAAAGATTTACAAAAAAGTGAAAATCTATCAATATTATTTATTTCACACGATTTAAGACTAGTGTCAAAGATTTCCGACAGAATTATTATAATGAAGACTGGAGAGATAATAGAGCAGGGTTTAAATAAACAAATATTTAAATCGCCTAAACAAGATTATACAAAGGCATTATTATCTGTGATTATAAATGACAGCAAAAGATTGAAGGTTTTACCTACAATTGAGACTTATAATGAAAAAAATAAGAAAATTTCAGAAACAAAAACGGAACGAGATAAAAGATTAAAAAGTATATATTCAAAAAGCCCAATTTTAGAAATTAATAATTTGTCAAAATTCTATAATACATCTAAAAGCTTATTTGTAAAAAATAAAGGCTTTCAAGCTTTAGAAAAAATAAGCCTAAAATTATACAAAGGTGAAACTTTAGGTTTAATAGGTGAATCAGGGTCTGGAAAAACTAGCTTATCAAATGCCATACTAAAGATACATAAATTTGAAGAAGGTGAAATCTTTTTTAATAAGCTTGATATTTCTAAAATTCAGGGGAAAGAATTATTAGACTTTAGAAAAAATATTCAAATAGTTTTTCAAGATCCCTATGCATCATTAAATCCTCTTCATAATATATATCAAATTATTTCTGAACCCTTAATATTCCATAAAATTTGTGGAAAAGAGGATTTATATGATGAGTGTAAAAAACTAATTAACGACGTTGGTCTAAGTGAGAAATATTTAGATAGTTATCCTCATGAACTTTCAGGTGGACAAAGACAACGGGTCTGCATCGCTAGGGCAATAAGCGTCAAACCTCAGGTTTTGATATGTGATGAATCAGTTTCTGCTCTCGATGTTTCAATTCAGGCTACTGTGCTTAACCTGCTAAATCAGTTGAAGAAAAAATATAGCTTTACCTATATTTTTATATCACATGACCTTTCAGTTATTAGGCATATGTCTGATAAAATTTTAGTGCTTCATAATGGGAAAATAGTTGAATATAATGACGCTGATTTATTGTTCAAAAAGCCAAAGGATAGTTATACCAAAAAATTAATTAACGCGTCATTGTAATTATGGAAAAAATTTGGATTGCTGAAAATTATGAATCATCTAATTTGTATCAATTTGAATCTTTTGTCTCAAAAAAATATAATTTAGACTTCCCAGAATATAATGAACTTCATAAATGGTCAATAACAAATCTTGATAATTTTTGGGAATCAATAGCAGAATTTTATAAAATTGAATTTGACAAAAACTATGATTATGTTTTAAAAAAAGAAATTCCTTTTTATAAAACTAAATGGTTCGGTGGTGCTGAATTAAGCTATTCAAAACATATTTTACGTCATGCAAAAATAAATAAAATTGCAATAAAATATAAAAATGAATCTGATGATATTGTAGAAATTACTTGGAATAGTTTACTTGAAAAAACAAAAGAAATTAGGGACATCTTAGTCAGATGTAATGTAAATAAGGGAGATGTAGTAGCTGGTTATTTACTAAATCATCCTGATGCAATAGCTTCATTTATCGCTGTAAATTCTTTGGGAGCTGTGTGGTCATGTTGTTCACCTGATTTTGGAGTTGAAAGTATTGTAAACAGATTTAGCCAATTAGATCCTAAAGTTTTATTAGCACATAAAAGCTATTCATATAACGGTAAAATATTTAATCAAGAAAATAAAATTACTGAGCTTGAAGAAAAATTACCTTCAATAATTAAGACTGTTATATTTGATTCAAGTTTTAATTCATGGAATCTAAGATCAAATTATTGGATTGACTTTGAATTGTATTCAGTTGAGTTTAATCACCCTATTTGGGTCCTTTTTTCATCAGGAACTACTGGAAAGCCCAAAGCGATTACTCACGGAACTGGAGGAATACTATTAGAGCAATATAAATCTCATTCGTTACATCAAAATATTGTAGAAGGCGATAAATTCTTTTGGAATACAACAACGGGGTGGATGATGTGGAATTATGCGATTGGCTCGCTTCTTTGCGGAACAACATTATGTCTTTATGATGGGGCTGCTAATTATCCTGACATTGGAATACAATGGAGGTTTGCCAAAGAGGCTAAAATCAACCACTTCGGAAATGGTTCTCCTCTTTTTATTGCTAGTATGAGACAAAATATTAAAGAAGTTAATCAACAAGATTTGAGTTTTATTAAAACCATTGGAGCCACTGGATCTCCATTATCTATTGAAGCTTTTCATTGGTTGCAAAAAAAACTGCCAAACAGCCAAATCATTTCATTAAGTGGTGGTACTGATGTATGTTCAGCGTTCATTGGTGGGTCAACAAAGTTGCCTGTTTACGCTGGATTTCTACAATGTAAAGTGCTTGGTGCTGCCATTCAATCATGGGATGAGAAAGGTCAAGAAATTGAAGGTGAAACTGGTGAACTAGTAATTACAGAACCTCTCCCGTCGATGCCCTTATTTTTTTGGGGAGATAAGAATTTTGAAAAATACCATGATTCCTATTTTGAAAAAAATAAAGGTGTTTGGACTCATGGGGATTGGATATTAATTGACGATAAACGAGGAATTTTAATGCAAGGAAGATCTGATGCAACATTAAACAGAAATGGAATTAGGATTGGAACATCTGAAATTTATTCTGCTTTAGACAGCATATTAGAAATCAAAGATTCAATGATAGTTGATTTAAATTTTGGTAGTAATAGTAAACTAGTATTATTTATTGAAACTGAATCAGAGTTGAATGCTGAGTTTAAAAACACAATAATCAAAAAAATTAAAAATAAGTGTTCTCCTAGACATACCCCTAACTTAATTTTTGCAATTTCTCAAATTCCGTATACAATCAGTGGTAAAAAAATGGAAATTCCGATAAAAAAGATTCTGCTGGGGCAAAATGTTAATGATGTAATTTCAAAAGGAGCTATGAGAAATCCTGAATGTATTGATGAATATTTAGTGATTAGAAATCAATGTCTAAAATCTCTTGATCTGTAGTTCTACCTGATCCGATAGAGTCTATAACAAATTTGTTACAGTCCAATTCTATACTCAATCTTTTTGGTCTTTCAAATGAATCTTTTGATGTAAGTAAAGTTGAATCTTGATAAACACTTTTCATATATACCCCCCAAATAGGTAAAGCCATGGAGGCACCTTGACCGTAGGCAATGTCTTCAAAATGAATTGCTCTATCTTCAGCTCCAACCCAAACACCTGTTACTAGATTTGGGACCATTCCAATAAACCATCCATCACTTTGATTTTGGGTTGTACCTGTCTTTCCTGCAATTGGATTTGTAAACTCATATGGATATCCAGTTACTACATTTTGATATGCCCTGTTAAATTCATCAGCTCCAGTTGTTCTCAGTCTTGTTCCTGATCCTGCTTTTGTTACACCCTCTAATAAATTAACCGTAACGTAAGCAGCCTCCTCACTTAAAACATCTCTTGTCACCGGCTTATTCTCAAATAAAGTAGTACCATTTTTGTCTTCAATTCTTTCGATAAAAACAGGTTGTGTATAAACACCTTTATTTGCAAATGTTGAATAAGCTGCAACCATTTCATATACGCTTAGGTCAGGAGTTCCCAAAGCAATGGATGGTACTGGAAGTATTCTTTGTTCGATTCCTAAATCCTTGGCTAATTTAACAACCGTTCTTGGTCCAATTCTGTCCATTAATCTAGCGGTTACAGTATTTACCGAATTTGCTAAAGCATTTTTTAAAGTTCTTGTTCTACCGTATTTGTCTCCAGAATTTTTTGGACACCATTGTTCAACATTTCCAAATTTATTCTTTTCAATACAAAACTGACTATCGGGAAATGTATCACACGGAGACAATTTTAATTGATCAATAGCTGCAGCATATACAAATGGTTTAAAAGTTGATCCAATTTGTCTCTTACCTTTTTTTACCATATCATACTGAAAATGTCTGTAATTCATACCACCTACCCAAGCCTTGATATATCCATTAGTTGGATCCATTGACATCATCCCAGGTCTAAAAAAAGACTTATAGTATTTCATAGAATCTAAAGGGGTCATAATTGTGTCGATTTCACCCTCCCACGAAAAAACCGTCATTTCTTTTGGAACAAAAAATGATTCTTCAATTTCTTCATTATCTTTTTTTAAGTCATATTTCATTTTTCTCCATCGTTCAGATCTTCTCATTGATATTCTTAATAACGTATCAACAGCGCCACTGGTTAATTCACGAAATGGAGCAATTGAGTCATCTAATGTTTCATTCTGCTCAAAAAATTCTTTTTGAAGTCTTGGCATATGAGTTAATACAGCATTTTCTGCCATTTCTTGCATCGAATAATTTATGGTTGTATAAATTTTTAAACCATCTGTATTCAGATTATATTTTGATCCGTCAGGTTTTCTGTTATTTTCATCATTTATCCAAGTTTTCATATGTGCTCTTAAAAACTCTCTAAAGTATGTAGCAAGTCCTTCTCTATGAGATTCTGGTGTATAATTTAGATTTAAAGGTTGTAATTGAATTGAATCAACAATGACCTCTTCCAAATAATTATATTTCTTCATTTGACCCAATACAACATTTCTTCTGTTTTTAACTCCAACTGGATTTCTGTGAGGTCTTGGATTGTACAATGAAGAGTTTTTTAACATACCGACCAAAATTGCGGATTCATTTATATCTAAATCCTTTGGTTCTTTTCCAAAATAGATTCTTGCAGCACTTCTAATACCATCTCCGTTATTACCAAAATCGTATAAGTTCAAATATTGAGTTATAATTTCATCTTTTGTGTAATGTCGCTCAAGTCTAACTGCTATAATATATTCCTTAAACTTTTGCGTCAACCTTTCTACTATATCTCTTGAACCTTCTCCAGTGAATAATAACTTTGCTAGCTGCTGAGTAATAGTGCTTCCACCACCATCTTTACCTAACTTTAAGGCTGCTCCAAATGTTCTCTTGAAATCTATTCCCGAGTGAGAATAAAATCTGATATCCTCAGTAGCAATTAGGGCATCAACAAGATGTGTTGGAAGTTCATCAAAAGTTACAGGAGTTCTATTATCATTAAAATAATATTTTCCAAGAGTCTTTCCATCAGAGCTTATAACTTCGCTGGCCAAACTTGTTTTGGGATTCTCCAAGACTTCTAAATCTGGCATATCTCCAAAGCCACCAATAGAGGCATAATAGAATATTAAAGCAATAAGTGTAATCGGAGTTAAAAAGAATAACCACAATAAAAAAGAATATAATTTATATTTTTTTTTCAACCCTATTTAGCTTTTTCAATTTTAAATCCAACATCAACAACACCCTCTAATAATTCTAATCCACCAACTTTATTTATACCTCTCATAGCATGTTCAATTGAAACAAAGTATTTTTTTTCATTATCTAAGCTAATGTTTTCCTTATGTAATAATGTATTGTCGACAATATTAATTCTCTTTCTTCCCAGAAACTTCCCATACTTATCTGCTAATTTATGCTCTATGGTGTCAATTGAAATGGTATTTACAGAATCTTTAATTGTCACAATAAGAAAGATGTTATTAAAAATATAGTCATCATTGATTCTTAAATTAACGAAAGAATTATATGTGGTTTTTTCAGTTGTACTCAACTCAAAATTAAAGTTTTGAACAGAATCCTTATGCCATTGCCCATCAATCGAGTTATAGTCAATATATTGAATATCCAGATTACAAGACATCAAAAAAATTGAAAAAATTATAGCTAATTTATTGTGCATATTTTTTTCTTTTTTTTCGATCGAATCTTGTTATACTATCCTCTGATGCCTTAGTAGTTTCTTCTGAATTTATAAATGTATAGTCTTCCAGAGATGATACTTCTTTGTCAGATTTATTAATGTCAATCATCTTATTCAATGCTTTTAAATCAAATTCAAACCATTCCATAAAATTATCTTTGTAAGCATACCAAACACGCTTTTTAAAAATATCCGTTTTTTGAAGTATGGCTATTCCTTTTTTTGTTTTTATTTTAAAATCTTTTTTTGGAAAATCCTTTAATGCATCTAAGTATGTATCTAATTCATAGTTTAGACAACATTTCAATTTACCACACTGCCCTGCTAATTTTTGAGGATTAATTGATAGTTTTTGATACCTCGCAGACGAAGTGTTTACCTTTCTAAGATCATTCAACCATGTTGAACAACANAACTCTCTTCCACANGAACCNATNCCTCCNAGTCTTGATGCTTCTTCNCGCANTCCAACNTGTTTCATTTCAATTCTNGTTTTAAATTCTCTNGCATANCTTTTGATTAGCTCTCTAAAATCTACTCTTCCTTCAGCAGTGTANTAAAAAATCACTTTTGATCCGTCNGCTTGAAATTCAACATCAGAAATTTTCATTTTTAAACCNAATTCGATGGCAATTTGTCTNGCCTTAATTTGAACNTCNGATTCTTTTTTAATTAANGNNTGCCACTTATTTATTTCTTTCTCATTTGGNTAACGNAATAATGACATTAGNTCATCTTCTATNTTAATTCCCTTNTTTTTCATTTGATTCTTAACAAGTTCTCCTGTCAAGGTAATTTCNCCAATATCNNATCCTTTTTCTGACTCAGTTATAATNGGNTTTCCTTTAGATACTNCTAAANCATTATTTCTAAAATATTCTTTTCTTCCNTTCTTAAATCTAANCTCTACAATTTTAAATGGATCNGAAGAAACAGAAATATCAGCAAGCCAGTCAAAGACAGTAAATGTTCCACAGCTTCCNCTTGCACAATTACCATTGTTATTACATCCCCTTGGNAGTCCGTNACTTCCNTTATTACANCTATTACACCCCATTAATTATCAAACGTNNTTATATTNCTTGTTCTNCCCTTTTTAAAAATATCNTTNNTANTCTTTTGNCCTTTTCTTANCTTTTTTTGAACCNCATANGGCATTTCATTAATTTCTAAACAANCGTAAGAACAACAATTTTTCATTTTTGATTTACAAGCGTCACATTGAATAAATAATAAGTGACAATCATCATTCGCACAGTTAGTATGTATGTCAAAAGGTGTTCCACATTGATGACATTTCGCAATTACTTCATCACTGACTTTTTCAACACGTCTATTATCAAAAACGAAATTTTTTCCTATAAAATTGTTTTCTAATTTTTTGTTTTCTACCTGTTTAACATATTCGATAATTCCTCCATCTAATTGATATACATTTTTAAAACCTTTGTGTTTAAAATAAGCGCTTGCTTTTTCACATCGAATACCTCCCGTACAATACATTAACAGGTTTTTGTCTTCTTTATGCTCTTTAAGTTTATCTTCGATTATTTCTAAAGAATCTCTAAACGTATCAACGTCAGGACAAATCGCATTTTTAAAATGTCCTATCTCACTTTCATAGTGATTTCTCATGTCAAGAATTATAGTGTCTTTCTCTTGCATCAGTTTATTGAATTCCTCAGCATTTACATGAATTCCTTTTTTTGTAACATCAAAAGTTTCATCATTTAATCCATCGGCAACTATTTTATCTCTTACCTTAATTTTTAGCTTTAGAAAAGATTTTATTTCGTGTTTTAGTGCAATATTCAGTCTGACTTGACTAAGAAAAGAAATAGATTTTAAGTGCTCTGTAAAGATTTTTAAATGTTCTTCAGGAAGAGACAATTGTGCATTGATCCCTTCTTTTGCAATATAAATTCTTCCCAATACATTTAGGTTGTTCCAAAAAACAAATAAATCGTCTCTAAATTTTTTAGGGTAATCAATCTTTGCATATTGATAAAATGAGAG
Source organism: Flavobacteriaceae bacterium (assembly GCA_002691265.1). Classification (GTDB taxonomy): domain Bacteria; phylum Bacteroidota; class Bacteroidia; order Flavobacteriales; family Flavobacteriaceae; genus MED-G13. The sequence goes on from NZHJ01000008.1 coordinate 20,845, forward strand.
GGTGATTCTTTTTTGATTCAAAGTATCTAAAATCTTAGACCGCTCCTCGGAACTTAATTTATTGTACAGTTGCATGCTATACCTATTTAATTTAGTAACAAAAGTAGATAAAAAAGATAAAAATCGTCTACAACTATATTGTATTGTGTGAAAAGATATCCTAAATTAGTAATGATAAAAAATTAGTTATGGCCAACGATAAAGCAGATAAGTTAAAAGCATTAAAATTAACTCTTGACAAGTTAGACAAGACATACGGAAAAGGAACAGTTATGAAAATGGGTGATTCGCCAGATGAAAATGTAGAAGCAATTTCGTCAGGTTCACTTGGTTTAGATATTGCTCTTGGAGTTGGTGGATACCCAAAAGGGAGGGTAATCGAAATTTATGGCCCAGAATCATCCGGAAAAACTACGTTAACATTACATGCTATTGCTGAATGTCAAAAAAAAGGAGGTATAGCAGCTTTTATTGATGCAGAACATGCATTCGATAGGTTTTATGCTGAAAATTTAGGTATTGACATTGAAAATCTAATTATCTCTCAACCAGATCATGGAGAGCAAGCTTTAGAAATTACTGATAATTTAATTAGATCAGGAGCTATCGATATGGTAATAATTGATTCTGTTGCAGCTCTAACTCCTAAAAGTGAAATTGAAGGAGAAATGGGTGATTCAAAAATGGGTCTACATGCGAGACTTATGTCGCAGGCGTTAAGAAAACTTACTAGCTCAATAAGTAAAACTAATTGTACAGTGATTTTCATAAATCAATTAAGAGAGAAAATAGGAATAATGTTTGGTAATCCTGAGACAACAACTGGTGGTAATGCTCTTAAATTTTATGCCTCAATCAGATTAGATATTAGAAGATCAACTCAGATAAAAAGTAGTGATGGNGTTGTGATGGGAAATAAAACCAGAGTTAAAATTGTAAAAAATAAAGTTGCTCCTCCTTTTAAATTAGCTGAGTTTGACATCATGTACGGAGAGGGTATTTCTAAAGTAGGTGAAATAATTGACTTAGCTGTTGAGGCAGAAATAATTAATAAAAGTGGTTCTTGGTTTAGCTATGATGGTACAAAACTGGGGCAAGGAAGAGACGCTGTTAAAAGTTTACTAAAAGACAACCCAGATTTAANGGAAACACTTGAAACTAAGCTTAAAGAAATTATTTAAAAATTTCTTAAATCGTCTAGCATTAATTTTCTTACGTCATCACTTAGTTTTATTCTATCTTCTTTGATCATNCCTTTGGTATCAATTGGATCATGAATTTTTACTCGAAGCCTTCCAGGCGAGCCTTTAGATCCTCCTACTAGTCCACCAAAACTCCATGGAAAGCGTTTTTTGTTATCCAAAAAAGTCATAGGCACTATCGGAACCTGATGTTCAATTGCCATGGTGAAAGCGCCGTGCTTAAATGGTGCTAATTCGACGTCTAATTCAGGAACTGTTCCTTCAGGAAAAATTGCTATACTAATTCCAGAGTTTAATTTTTTCTTGGTTTGCTTAAAAACCTCTTTCTTACTCTGATTACTGGACCTGTCTACTAAAATCATTGTTCTTTTATAAATAGATCCGTAAATAGGAATTTTTTCCAATTCTTTTTTACCAATAAAAACCAACGGGTTTTTTCTTACTGTTGAAACTAACAACATTACATCAATCATTGAAACGTGGTTGGCAACAAATATATATGGAGTATCAGGTTTAATATTTAAGCTTCTATCTCTAGATGGAATCATNCCCATAAAAAATAAAATTAAATCAGACCATAAAACCCCCATCACATAAAATTTACTGTACCAATTTTTATTTATAAGAATAAAAATAAATGCAGGAAAAATGACTATGACAGTACATACAAATACTAATATGTAAAACCATATATTATAAAATGTCCAGAAAATGTACTTAGCTACTTTCACAAGTTTCAAAACTAGTTAATTTATTTTAATAAAAACTTTAACTTTGTTTTATGGGTAAAAAATTAAAAAGAGTTTTAACCGGAGTTCAAAGTACTGGTGTACCACACTTAGGAAATATTCTAGGAGCTATAATTCCAGCAATTAATTTTTCAAAAAATGATGATGTCGAAACATACTTATTTATTGCTGATTTTCATTCATTGACTCAAATAAAAAATTCTAGATTATTACAAGAAAACACTTTACATACTGCCTCTGCTTGGTTAGCTTGTGGACTAGATCCATCAAAAACTGTATTCTATAGACAAAGTGATGTGCCGCAAGTGACCGAACTTACTTGGTATCTAAGTTGTTTCTTCCCCTATAATCGTCTAACACTGGCACATAGCTTTAAGGATAAAAAAGACAGACTAGATGATGTAAATGCTGGACTTTTTAACTACCCAATGCTTATGGCTGCAGATATCTTGCTATATGATGCTCAGGTTGTACCTGTTGGAAAAGACCAGCTTCAACATTTAGAAATCACCCGAAATGTTGCTAGTAGGTTTCATAATGTTTATGGTGAAACTTTTGTTCTACCTCAAGAACATTTACAAGAAGAGGCTAAACTAATTCCAGGAACTGATGGAGAGAAAATGAGTAAGAGTAAAAATAATGTCATTGACATCTTTGCGTCAGAAAAAGAATTAAAGAAGCAGATACAATCCATTAAAACAGACTCAACTGCACTTGAAGAACCTAAAGATTGGAAAAATTGTAATCTTTTTAAAATATATAGCCTTATTGGAAATGTTGATCAAATCAAAACGATGANGNAAAATTATGAAAACGGAGGTTATGGATATGGACACGGGAAAAAAGATTTGCTTGAACTTATACTAAACAATTATTCTGAAGAAAGACAAAAATACAACCATTATATTTCCAACCCCAGTGAAGTAAATGANATTCTAATNCATGGNGCTACAAAAGCAAAACTTNCAGCTGATGANGTTCTTACNAGAGTTCGCAAAAAATTAGGTTATTGAAATGAATATTTCTTGAAATTTTATATNTTAGTTTCTTNTAGCCATCACNATGAAAATTAGTTANCATATNTTTNATTTNTTACAAGANCACGATTGTGTAATNGTTCCAAATTTNGGAGCATTTTTGGCAAGAAATATTTCTGCAAAGATTAGTCGTGATGGGTCAAGAATTTATCCCCCAAATAAAGAAATAACTTTTAACAAAAGTTTGATTAAAAGCGATGGTCTGTTAATCAATAGGATTTCGTCTAATGAAAATATTAGCTACGAAATGGCAAATGATAAATTAAGTAACTGGGTTCTTAAATCCCACAAGAAAATAACTAAACAAGGTTATATTGAAATAAAAAATATTGGCTCTATTTCCTTAGAGAATGAGAAATATATTTTTACCCCTAGTCAAAATTCAATCTTTTTGAAGAGTTCTTACGGATTAAATTCTATCGACTCAAACGAAATAAAAAGAAGTACAAATAGTGTAAGTAGTTCATACTTAAAATATGCTGCGATTCTAATTGTCTTTTTATCATTAGCTGGGATTTTCACCAAGAGTTATTTTGATAGTGTAAACGAATTTAACGAGGCGTCTTATGCTCAAGCTAATTTAGAAATTGAGAAAAAAATACAAAAAGCCACATTTAATATAAACTCATCTTTGCCAATAGTAAAGCTTCAAATCAAAAAACAATATGGTGACTTTCATATAATTGCGGGTTCGTTTATGCTCGAAGAAAATTCATTAAAAATGATTGCCGATTTAAAAAGTAAAGGATTTATTGAGGCTAGAAAAGTAGGTGTAAATAAATTCGGTTTGCTACAAGTTGCATATAACAGTTACGATACAGTTGAAGAAGCCAGGGTGGCATTAGCTGAAATTAGACTTTCTCAAGATATTAATGCTTGGCTTTTGATAAAAAACTAAATATAGAAGTTATCAAAACACCCAAAGATTCACTTACAATACTTACTGATTCTGTTTTACCAGGAGAAACAAATGCATTAAATAATTTATTTGGTGGAGAGCTATTAGCCAGGATGGACAGAGCTGCAAGTATTTCTGCAAGGCGTCATTCTGAACAAATTGTTGTAACATCATCTGTTAATAATGTGTCTTTTGGGAAAGCTATACCAATTGGGACTACTGTTACAATCGAAGCAAAAGTTTCTAGAGCTTTTACAACTTCTATGGAAGTCTTTATTGATGTTTGGGTTGATGATGATATTGGTAAAAAAATTAAAGCTAATGAGGCTATATATACCTTTGTAGCAGTTGATAGTTCTGGAAGGCCAACTAAGATTGATCCGATTCGTCCTGAAACAGAAGAAGAGAAAAAAAGATATGATGCTGCTTTGAGAAGAAAACAATTAAGCCTTGTACTAGCTGGTAAAATGAAAGCAGATGACGCAACTGAGTTAAAAGCTCTCTTTTCATAGATTACATTTTATAAATCCAAAATCTTGGGTTTTGCGGAACCCCGTTATTAAAAATACTGAAACTTAAAATAGTTTGTCCATTTAAAGGGTCGGTTGCAATTTTTCCTATTGAGTCCTTAGTCTTAAGTTTATCTCCTTTTTTTACGTAAATGTCTGAAAGATTTTTATAGACAGTGAAGAAGTTTCCGTGTTGAATTAAAATTGTATGAGTATTGTTTTTAGACTTAATAATCGAATAAACCTCTCCATTAAAAATAGTTCTCGCCTCAACATCACTTGAGGTTCGTATTCTAACTCCATTACTTTGAATTGTAGTGGTTTTTACGATCGGATGAGGTTGTTTCCCAAACCCTAAAACTACACTGCCTCTGATTACTGGTGATGGAAGTTTTCCTTTATTGTCATTAAAANTTTTTGAAATTAATTTAGCCTCTTCGGTTAATTCAAATCTTCCATCCTTTTTTTTGGCTTTAGCCAANGCCTCTTCAATCAATCTTTGAATTTTTTTATCTATTTCCCTAGTTAATTTCTGCTTTTGTTTGATTTCTGCTGAATATTTTTTTTGGTTTTTATTAACCTCTGCAATTAAATTATTTAAACCTGTATATTCTATGNTTAAATCTCTTTTTNTTTCTTCNTTTTCATCAATTAGTAACTTCTTATTTGNTTTTTGTGAATCAAGGACAACGATAACATTTTTTATATCATTAGAATTGATCTTAATTTTTGATANGGTTTTGTTTTGAAAATTTGCATACTGTTTAAAATATTGAATTCTTTTATATGCTTGCTTAAAGGACGTAGATGAAAAAACAAACATTAATTTATTTAAATTTGATTTTTTNTTATANGCTGATAGNAGCATTTTAGAAAGTTCATNNTTTAAAGTAAGTTCGCGTTGCTTTAAATCGGATAAGCGGTTTTCATTTCTGTCGATTTCTTTCAATATTAAATTTAACTGGCTATTAATATTATTTATTAAATTTTGCTGTAGTTTTATCTTATAATTTGTATCCTCAGCATTAGAGACAATTAGTTTTTTTTGTTTAGAATTAGTCGCAAGCTTTAGTTCAATTTTTTTAATGTCGTCCTGAATTCGTTTTTTCTGATTTTCTAAATCCTGCTTAGTTTGTGAACTTAGACTTGTGGATATCAGTACAATTAATAATAAAATTATTCTTGACAAATTCATTCTAAATCTAATCTCTTATAGTTTTTTGGAACTCGGAATGGAATATTAATTTTATCCAATGACGATATTGATTTTATTTCAATATTAAAGTTCTCAAGGCCGTTATTTATAAANCTAATTTTTGTNGGAAANNTTTGATTTTCAACTTTAATGTAGTCGTCATATATTACCTCAAATAANTTTTCATNAGTAGTGAAAGTTTGCTTAATAATGGTAAANTTATAAGGGCTNATTGTCACTGTTGATTCTACAGCTTTTGAATTTAAAATAAATTGATCTTCTTTAAAAATATAGCTGTCCTTTGATTTTTTAAATAATGAAGATGGAGAGAATTTTTCGATCAGTATACCCAATAGAAAGTTTTCCAAAATTTCAAAATTTACCTTTATTCCAATCTTATCATTCACATAACTAAAATCAGTAGTAAAAAAGTTTTTTTCTATTTTATTATAGTACTTTATAGAATCATTATCAATTAAAATTCTTGCAGCTCCGAGTGCAGAGTTAATCCATAATTTCTCACCTGACGAAATTCTAAAAGTGACTGTATTAGATTTCATCTTTTTATTATCTCTAAAAGAAACTTTAGCTTTAGCTTGAATATATTCAATACTGTTTGCTTTCTTATTTATACTTCTTATCGATTTCTGAGCGGAGTATTTTCTATTATTTTCGTCAATATTTGTTGACGCATTATTCAGCAATGAACATGAGCTTAAAGAAAAAATTGACAGTAAAATAATAATTTTTTTCATAGTTAAATTCTAAACGCCTGTACTTCCAAAACCTTTATCTCCCCTCACAGAGTCATCTAATTTATCTACAGTCTCCCATTCAATTGTTTCATGCTTAGCTATAATCATTTGCGCTATTCTATCTCCTGTGTTAATCTCAAAATCTGAATCAGATAAATTTATAAGAATTACTCCAATTTCACCACGATAATCTGCATCAATTGTTCCAGGTGAATTAAGAACAGTGATACCTTTCTTTAATGCCAAACCACTTCTTGGCCTAATTTGAGCTTCATATCCTTGCTTTAAGGATATAAATAATCCTGTTTTTACAACTAATCTTTGTAAGGGCTTAAGTACAATGGATTCCTCTAAATTAGCCATCAAATCCATACCTGCAGAGAAAAGTGTCTCATATTTGGGAAGTTCGTTTTTAGATTTATTTATTATTTTAACTATCATCTAATTAATTTAAGTAAGTTTATTATTCTTGTTTTTTCTTTTAATAAAATTACCAGATTCATAATAAATACACATAAAATTCCTACTAATAAGTTGTCTCTAAAACCATAAAAGGAGATTGAAGAAAGTGAAATTGACAACACCAAATAAAATAATATTTTCTGCAAATTATAAGGAATTGGATAGTGCTTTTTCCCAAAATAATATGAAAGCAAAGCCATTGTGAAGTATGCTAATAATGTTGCTATAGCTGAGCCTAAGTAGCTAAATTTAGGGATTAATATTATATTCAATAATAAAGTAATAATTGCCCCTAAAGATGAAATATATGCGGCAAACTTAGTCTTATCTGTGACCTTATACCAAACAGATAAGTTTTGATAAATTCCAAGACAAAAATTAGCTAGCAGTATAATTGGAACAATATACATCGCCTGCCAATACTCGGGGTCTCCAATAAAAATTACTTTTAAAACATCTAATGAAACAACAACTAAAACTAATATAGAAGACCCTATTATAATGAATGTTTCAAGCACTAAAGCATAACTATTAGCTGAATTTTTCTTGTTAGCTTCCCTAAAGAAAAAAGGTTCGATTGCTAATTTATATGCGGTTGAAAATAGTGTCATAAAAATTGCTAGTTTATAACATGCAGCATACATACCTATCTGGGTTTTAGCAATAGAAGTAGGAAGAAGAAAGTCTAATAGAATTTTATCAAATGTTTCATTAATAGTAAAAGCCAACCCTGAAATTAAAATCGGGAACCCATAAGCAAGCATTCTTTTTAGTAATTCAATATTAGCTTTATAATTTATTTCAAAATAAAAAGGAATCAGCAATAATAAAGAAGAAATACTAGCTATTAAATTTGCAATGAAAATATAAGCAACCTCATAATTTTCAACATATATACTTTCAAATATTTCATATGAATAAATAAGGTCTTTAAGAAAAATTAATAGAAAAATATTTAATGAAAAGTATATTATTACATTAACTATTTTAACGACTGAATATTTAATCGCAGATCCTTTTAATCTCAAATAAGCAAATGGAATAACGGTTAGTGCATCTACAACTAGTATCCATACAATTATGCTTAAATAAGCTGTGCTAATACCTGTGAAATTTGAGATATTAATTTTAAAAATGCTAAATATAGATGCGAATAAAAACGAAGAAATAAGTATTGAAACTGCAGCTGTATTCAAAACGTCCTTTTTATTTTTTTCTTTGTTATAAAATCTAAAAAAGGATGTTTCTAAACCATAGGAAAGGATAACATTAAAAAGAATGATATAAGAAAAAATTAATGAAAGTGTACCAAACTCTGAAACCTCACTTATTACACTTTTATCAGTATGAACTCTGACAAGAATAACACTAATTATTCGGGGGAAAACAGTTGCTATTCCGTAAGTAATTGTTTGTCTAAATAATCGCAGAAATTTTCCCAATCTTAATATGTTTATTCACTAAAAATAATCGAATAATACTTGGAATGCAAAAAGAGAGTAACTAACTATCCGTTTAATGCCTCTGCACCACCAACAATTTCAAGAATTTCGTTTGTGATAGCTGCTTGTCTAGCTTTGTTGTAAGTAAGCTTAAGTTGGTCTCTAAGCTCTGTGGCATTATCAGTTGCCTTGTGCATTGCTGTCATTCTTGCCCCGTGCTCCGAAGCATACGAATCTCTAATAGATTTGTACAGCTGGGTTTTTAAAGATTTTGGAATTAATTCAGAGATAATTTCAATCTGGGAAGGTTCAAAAATATAATCAGAGGATTCCTTTTGATCATTTTCAGAATCATTATTTTCGATTGGAAGATATTGCTCCTGGATTACAATTTGAGTAGCTGCATTTTTAAACTTATTATACACAATTTGAACACTATCAAACTCTTTATTAAGAAACATGCTCATAAGTTTTTCAGCAATTTCAGAAATATTTTCGAATGTTAAATCATCGAATACCTCATTATTTGACTGAACGACTTTATAGTTTTTTGAAAGAATATCTCCTCCCTTTTTACCTATACATAGAAACGAGACATTTTCATGGGAAGAATTAGCAATCTCTGTACATTTCTTTATTACGTTAGAATTAAATGCACCACACAAACCTCTGTTTGAGGTAATGCAAACAATTAATTTATTTTTCACTTTCCGGGGACTTAAATAAACATTTTCAAAATCAACAGAAGATGATAAATTAACCAGCATTTGAGTAAGTTTATCAGAATAAGGTCGCATAGCAGTAATAGCATCTTGAGCTTTTTTTAGTTTTGCTGCAGACACCATTTTCATAGCACTTGTAATCTGCATCGTGGATGATACAGAAGATATTCTATTTCTGATTTCTTTTAGGTTAGCCATAACTTAGAACTTTGAAACTAAATCAGCACACACCTTTTCTAATGTGCTAGTAACCACATCTGTTAATTTTCCTTGTTTAATCGAAGATAGAATTTTTGAATGTTTATCATTCAAAGCCCTAATATATTCTGATTCAAATTCTTTAACCCTATTAACTGGAATATCTCTTAATAAATTCTTTGAGCCTGCATAAATAATTGCAACCTGATCTTCAACCTTAAAAGGATCATTTTGAGCTTGCTTTAATATCTCTACATTTCTTTTACCTTTTTCGATGACATTTAAAGTAGCAGCATCTAAATCAGATCCAAATTTAGCAAATGCTTCAAGTTCTCTGAACTGAGCCTGATCTAATTTAAGAGTTCCTGAGACTTTTTTCATCGATTTAATTTGTGCTGATCCTCCAACTCTTGATACAGAAATCCCAACATTAATAGCAGGCCTAACACCTGAATTAAATAAATCAGACTCTAAAAATATTTGACCATCAGTGATAGAAATTACATTAGTAGGAATATATGCTGATACGTCACCAGCTTGCGTTTCAATTATAGGAAGTGCAGTTAAAGAACCTCCTCCCTTTACAATTTTCTTTAAGGATTCTGGAAGATCATTCATTTCTTTTGCAATAGCATCATCATTGATTACTTTTGCCGCTCTTTCCAATAACCTTGAGTGTAAATAGAATACGTCTCCAGGGTATGCTTCTCTACCTGGTGGTCTTCTTAATAGTAAAGATATTTCTCTATATGCTACTGCTTGTTTTGAGAGATCATCATAAATAATCAATGCAGGTCTTCCAGTATCTCTAAAGTACTCCCCAATTGATGCTCCTGTAAATGGTGCATACACCTGCATTGCAGCAGGATCTGATGCATTTGCTGCAACAATAGTTGTATATGCTAATGCTCCTTTATCTTCTAATATTTTTGCAATACCNGCTACTGTTGAAGCTTTCTGCCCAACTGCAACATAAATACAATATACGGGCTCACCCGCATCATAAAATTCTTTTTGATTTAGAATAGTATCAATACAAACGGTTGTTTTTCCAGTCTGTCTATCNCCAATAACTAATTCTCTTTGACCTCTACCAATGGGAATCATTGCNTCAACAGATTTAATTCCAGTTTGTAATGGCTCATTTACTGGTTGTCTAAAAATTACACCTGGAGCTTTTCTTTCNAGAGGCATCTCATANAGGTCTCCTTTTAATTCACCTTTTCCGTCAATTGGATTTCCTAATGTGTCAACAACTCTACCAACAATCCCTTCTCCNACTTNAACTGANGCAATCCGAGATGTTCTTTTTACNGTATCTCCCTCTTTAATATCNGTTGAAGATCCAAGAAGTACAATACCAACATTGTCCTCCTCTAAATTCAGAACAATNCCTTGTGTACCGTTCGAAAATTCTACTAATTCACCATACTGGGCATTTGANANCCCATATGCTCTAGCGATTCCATCACCAACCGTAAGAACACTTCCGATCTCATTTAGAGATGATGTTGAATCAAAATCTTTTAGTTGTTTTTTTAAAATAGCTGAAATCTCAGCTGGATTTACTTCGGCCATAGTCTTTAATTTGTAAGTTCTTTTTTTAAGTTATTTAAGTTTTGTTTTACACTNGCATTATACTCTTTTCCNTCAAACCTAATTATGAATCCACCAATAATACTTGAATCTATAATATTCGTTAAGCNAATAGACTTAGGGTCAGAAATATTAATCTTAGATAATATTATTGATTTTAAATCATCATTAATAGGTGAAGCGGTTATNACGGTTGCCTCTTTAATATCATTGTGCTTGTTATAAAGCTGTATAAAACTAATTGCAATATCGCCAATAATCGGAACCCTTTTATTGTGAATTAATAAATCGATAAGCTTTTCAGTTATCGTATTATTATTTTCTAATAGAGATAAAATTGCATTTTTCTTATCCTGATAATTAATTTGAGAGTTCGACAATAAGCCTTTAAAATCTAATGAATCACCGTATAGATCTTTAATGTGACTCATATCTTTATAAACTTCGTTTATAAAATTTTCCTCATTAGCAATGTCATACATTGCTTTTGCATATCTTATGGCGGCTCTAGACTGCATTAATTAAGTTTGGATTTATCTAGAATATCTTGGATATTCTCTAGTTGTTTTTCTTTATTGTCAAGCTCTTTCGAAAGGAGTTTTTCAGCGATATTAAAAGATAAATCTACCACTGTATTTTGCAATTCTTTCATTGCAGCTGATTTTTCATTTTCTATAGCTGTTTTTGCAGCTTCAACAAGCTTATTAGCTTTTTCTGTTGCCTCACTTTCAGCATCAGCAATAATCTTTGATTTTATCTCTCTAGCTTCCTTAAGTAAAGACTCTCTTTGAAGTTTTGCTTCATTTAAAATCTTTTCATTGTCAGCTTTAAGATTTACCATCTCTTCTTTCGCTTTTTCAGCAGCAGAAAGAGCATCTTTTATCAATTTTTCCCTTTCATTAACTGCACCTAAAATTGGCTTCCATGCGAATTTCGCAAGAATGAAATATAGGATGGCAAAGGAAACAGTGGTCCAAAAGATAAGTCCAATGTCTGGGGTTACTAAGTCCATATTAATTCATTATAATAGTTTATATGTCTACTTAATAAGCGATACTACTACTGCAAATAAAGCAACCGCTTCAACGAAAGCAATTAATACAATTGCTGATCCTTGTAACTTTCCTTGCATTTCAGGCTGTCTTGCCATAGCTTCCATAGCTGATCCTCCAATTTGACCGATACCAATACCTGCACCAATAGCGGCTAAACCTGCACCAATAGCAGCGAAAGCTCCATAATCAACTAATGTTTCTTGTAAAAAAATAATTAAACTCATGTTTATAAAAATTTAAAATTAATGTTCGTGTTCTTCAATTGCACTACCTATATACAAGGCAGACAACATTGTAAATATGTATGCCTGAATGGCAACAACTAAAACTTCAATAAGACTGATGAATACNGAAAAGAATAATGACGCCGGAGCTAACCATAAACTTTTAAAGATAAATATCAGTGATATTAAGCTTAATATTATAATATGTCCCGCAGAAATATTTGCGAATAATCTTATCATTAATGAAATTGGCTTAATGAAAATTCCTAAAAACTCGATTGGGGCTAAGAATAATTTCATAGGAACTGGGATGCCAGGCATCCAAAAAATATGTTTCCAATAATCTTTATTACCAACTACAGTTGTTATAATAAATGTAATTGCTGCTAATACAAATGTAAAAGCAATATTTCCACTCAGATTTGCACTAAATGGGAAAAACGGAATTAAGCCCATTACATTATTTATCCATATAAAGAAAAATAGTGTTAAAAGAAATGGCATATATTTCTGGTAGTTTTTTTCACCTATCATTGGTAAAGCAACCTCATCCTTTATGAACATAACCAGTGGTTCAGTGAATTTACCAAGGCCTGTTGGTTCTCCTTTTTTTGATTTAGAATATGTCCTTGCTGTTGCGACAAAAATTAATATCAATAAAAGCATTGATAGAAACATAGAGAAGACCATTTTTGTTATTGATAAATCAAGTGGTTTTTTATTTGTTACATTTCCGGCAATATCATAAGCAACATACTTATCTCCTCCTGTATTATTTGCGTAAAATATCTTTTCGTGATATTTGATAAACTCTTGTCCTTTTCTTTCTACTATAACTTCTCCTGAATCATTATGATTAAATTCAGATGAAAGAAATGTAACTAGCCCATTGTCTGTCCAAAGAATAATTGGCAAAGGGAAAGAAACCGCATGTCCATCAATATCCATAATGTGAAATTCATGTGCATCTTTTATGTGGTGCATAATCATTTCATTTACATCAAACTCTTTATTTTCGTCAGATTTACCAGCGGGATTAGCAAAAATATTTGCAGAAAAAATTATAAAAAAAATCAAGGTAAAAAAACCGGAAAATCTCAAAAGCATTTTTGCTAAAATTTCTTCTTAATAATATGGTTGCAAATGTAAGCACATAAAAGGAAATTTCAAACAAAATAAAACAAGAAGTTTTAAATATTATTTAAGGATTTTTTTAGGTCGAGAATTTCAAATATCAATAATAAAAAATACACAGGGAAAAAATTGTAGACCACTATCACAATATCATAGGCAGCATAGCTCTTGAAATAAAGAAAGAAGATAATAGTTGACAGCATTTTTATAAAGGTGAGTAGTATAAAAAAAGTCAAAATATTAATAAGCTTGTATCTCAAGTTTAACTTTGAGATTACTAGAAAAAAAATTACTGCAAAGTAGTTAAAAACATATATTGATTTGAGTGGAGAATCTATAAAGTAAAGCTCACATATAAATTCGTGAATAAAAAAAACTATAACTACTAGGGTAGTCAGGGTAATGAAACTCTTAACTTGATTTAAATAATTAATCATCTTTTGTAACCTGACTTATTATGTAATAAATAGAAAGTGTAATAGAAATAATCGAAAATAAAATTGTAAATAAGGAGTAGGCATTAGGATAAATTTGATCTAATTTATATCCGATAAATATACCTCCTGCAATTACAACAAGCATTTGAAAAGCGAGTTGAGAGTAAATAATAAAACTATGCTGACTTTTCCTTTTTCTCAGAGGTGTCTTTTTCTTCACTATTATTTAATTCTTTTACTCCACCCTTCATAGAGCATGTAGCATTAAAAGTTGCCCCCGGCTCTACAGAAAGTTTAGCGATTTCTACCTCACCTTCAATATACGCAGATGATCTTAATGTAAGCATACCAGAAAGTTTAAGTTTCCCAGAAAAACCCCCTTCAAAATCTGCATTTTCGCCTTCAAGGCTACCGTTAATTACCCCTGTCTTACCAACAACAATTTTACCTGACGTTTTAATATTTCCTTTAATATTTCCCTCAATTCTAAAATCTCCTTCACTAAAAATATCTCCAACCAGTGTTGTTCCCTGAGTAATCATATTTTGTTGATTTGTGTTGCTCATAATAAACTATTTATTTTTCAAACTTATCTAAATTTTTATGAATTTGAATCGTTTTATAATTGTCAGTTGATATTACAAAAAACGATTTTGCCTGAATGTCAATGGAGTTTTCAAGTCTTTCTGCTAGTCCTAGACTACCATCATAGCTTTTTAGTCCATGTACTACAACAAATGTAACAATATTATTGTAAAAATCTTCAGAAACAGCTAAATCTAAATAATCCACTTTATCNATATATTTTTTAAGATTTGTTATCTGACTATTTATGTCGCTTTTTGATACCGTATCAAATTGATAAACGATTTTATAATTGTCAGATAAATCATTCTTTAAAAACCTGTCATTTTTGACAGTAGGCAAAACCTCATCTAAAATTCTTTCTGCCTCTTTACCTTCAATAGTACTAGAATAATTTAATTTAATAAAAGTTAAAGCTTTTTCATACTCTTTAAATCCATAAACTCTTGCAATTGCGAGTGCTTTTAAAAATTCAAATTTGGTGACAATTGGCTCTCCTTGAAAATCTATTATATATGTGTCACACTTTTCAATCACATCTATGTATTTCTGATTGTTAAAATCATTATATAGATTTTCATAGATTTCATTAGAGTTTTGTTTTTCTATAGATGCTGAATTTGGGTCTAATAATATTTCTGCATACTTTGAGTCTCTATAATTTAGAATAATATCCTCTTTGAATTCTTCTGCTTTTGTAAAGTTGTTAAGAGATAAAAAATTCTTGTAAATAAAATACTTAGAGGTAGGAATTAGATTTTCTTCAGGATTACTTTGTAACAACTCTAATAGCTTGCCGTTTGAAATCTGAAATTCTTCAAATTGATCTTTATATATAGAGCCTAGTCTAAAATAGGCATCATTTCTTTTTTGATTCAAACTATCTATAGTGATCTTATCCTTTGGAATTAAACCAATATAATAGTCTACAGAAAAAATACTGTCTTGGTTAATAGCAATTTCTTTATTTTGAGGGTCTTTATCCTTAATTGAAGCCTTAGAGATAGACCACCTCCAATTATCTTCAAGCCTTCTTTCACCCCATCTACTTTTGAAATCATTTTTCCCGTATGCAACAGCTGTTGAGTTATAAAAATAAAACAATGCAGATTCAGAATCTGTGTTGGAAATTATAGAATTAGATGACCCAAAATTATTATTTTGTTTATCAGACTTTTCTTTTTTTTCCTTAAGATTATTGATGTAATTACTGAAAAATTCTTTTCTTTTTTCTTCGGTCATATTAACCAAATTAAAAATACTGTCTAATTCAATAGTCAAAGTTTCATAAAAAATCAAATCATCTAAATTTTCTCTTTTCTTTTTTATTTTTCTAAACTCTCTAGACCTACTATTAAGTTCATTTAAAGTACTGTCATAATATAATCCTGCTTGCAAGTATTCTTTATTTTCAAAGTTTAATTCAGCTAGCTCGTTATAGTTTTTTGCAATCAAAATCTCATCATCAGGGTCAGACCTTAAAGATTTATTGAAATAATGGGCAGCTAGTGAATCTTTAAGACTCTTGATAGAATCACTTTTTTTCAAATTCAACATTGCTATTTGGTGGTAAATAATATCGAAGAAATTATTGTTTTCAAAATTCATAGCAAGCTCTTTTAATTCCATTATTGAATTTTCAATTGAGTCTGAAATACTTGATTTATTTATATATGAGTGTATATAAAATTTTCTGGGGATTTTTCTGTGTAAATCAATAATTTCTGAATATAATTCAGATGCTGTGTCCTTAACCTTCAACTCTTGATAAAGCTGGGCTAATAAAAAAGTGTTTCGCGGGTTATTCTTAATATTTTTAAACTGCTGATTTGATTTTTTTAGAAAATAAGCTGCACTATCAATTTGTTCTATATTGATAAACGCTTGAGCCAAATAAGAATTTGCCAACGATCTTTCTTCAATCAATAGATTTTCTTCTTCTAATAACTCCTTTAAGTTATCTATTGCATATTTATTTTGATCTAGTCTTATATTGATTTTTTCTTTCCATATTTTAACCTTATTAATATATTCACTTGTAGGGTATTTGTAAAGAATATAATTAAATGCTTCAAGAGCAGGTATGAATCTATTATCAAAATATCTGGCCTTACCAAGCAGAAAATAAGCCTGATCCATAATTGGATTTCTTTCTTTGCCGTCAACATTCATTGAATGTTTTTGGATTGCTAGTGTTGCTTTTTCTTCAGCTCTTGTAAAATTTGTCTCTCTTTCCTCATCATCGATTCGATAAAACTTAAATTTTTCAAGAGGCAGTAATGTCCAGAAATTTTCAATTACATCATTTTCTAAATCTGACAAACCTTCGGCATATAAATTGTTACCATTAAATAAAAAGTTATACTTGGTTGTTACAGAGTGAAAATTTTTATTTAAAAATTTATCTTTTTTTCTTGAGCAACCAGCAATTAGAATTGCAAGAAAAAAAAACGAAAGAATATTAATTATTGGTTTTCTCAATTTATAATATTGATTATATGATTAAAACAGAATATAAATAATGATATTGTGCTTTTGACAAAAATAGTCATCTTTTTATTATGAAATTGAAAATATTTAAATTCGTAAATTAACATAAAAATGGGGTCTGTAAAAATTACATTTAAGGTTGATGGAGTTGAAACAACTATCGATGGTGAGATGAATAAAACAATACTGGATTCAGCTATTGAAAATGATATTGATGCTCCTTATTCATGCAGGGGTGGGGCTTGTGCCACTTGTATTGGGAAATTGAAATCTGGAACTGTTGAGCTAGAGCAAAATTATATATTAACCGATAGCGAAATCGAAGAGGGATTAATAATTACTTGCCAAGCATTTCCCACATCGGAAAACATTTATGTTGATGCAGATGATATTTAAATAATTTTATTAAGCCTCTCTAAAATTCTTTCGTACTTTATAGTATTAATAGCCTCGACATAGTTGGTAGGGCAATCAGATCCATAAATTGTAACTGGTAAATCAGGATATTTATTTAAATCTGGAACTATCGAATTTTCTTTTGGCTGTTTTAAAGGTCCGTATCCAGAATTTGGGTGAGTTGCTCCCCAAATGGTGATTACATCTATTCCGAATAATGAAGCGATATGCCCATTGGCCGAATCCATTGAAATCATAACATCAAGATTTGACATAATAGCCATCTGTTGTTCTAAATTATAATCAGAAGAAATAACGTGTCTGTTAATTTTATTGTTGCAAAGTTTTATTATTTTCTGCTCTTCATTTCCAAGCGCACCAAAAATTAATATTTGCCAGCTTTTATCCAAAGAGTCAATAAAATTAATCATATTATTCATTGAATATTCCTTGCATTGATGTCTGGCAAAGGGGGCAATCCCTATTAATTTATCGTTCGAAGAGAAGGCATAATTATGATTAGTAATTTTGATTTTCTTGTAATAAGAAAAATCATCTATATTAATTTTAATGTTTAACNCTTCGAATGTCTCTGCATATCTACGATGCATTGATTTTAAAGGCTCTGATTTAATTCCTCGGATTAATAATTTTTTTTCTTTTCTTCCTTTGTTTACAACTGCTGTATTACCGAATTTATTGATTAAAAAAAGTCTTAGAATCTTGGTTCTCAACACATCATGTAAATCAATTATAAAATCCGGATTTATTTTATTTATTTTTCTGGAAAGACCAAATAATCCTCGTAAAGTTTTATGTTTAGGTTCAAAATATAAGAAGTTAATTTCTGGTATTTGATTATACAGCTTTGAAAAAAATCTTGTTGTTAATAACGTTATTTTAATCTTAGGGTGAGTACTTCTCAAAATACTAATAACAGGGGCTGTCATGGCGACATCTCCAAATGCTGACAATCTAATTATTAGTAAGTGTTTGGTCAAGTTTAAATTTAATTATTTGTAATCCTCGTATGACTTTTCTTCAACAAAACCTGATTCAGTTAGTAAATTAATAGATTTTTTTACTTCGCTTCTTTTATCGTTTGTAAAATACACAGCCCTTGCCAATCGAACAAATTCATCTCCAAAATCTTTATTTCTTTCACACTCTCTTATATCATCTTCAATTTTCCATAATTCTGCATTTATTTCAGAAAGCTTAGCATAAAGACTTCTCAGCTCATTGCCATAATNGTCAAATAAATTATTACAAAGTGGGCTAAGACCGNCATGCTCATTTTTAATATTTATTAATTTTTTATNGTCTTTGATATTTTTCAGCTTCAATTCTAAAATTGACAGCTTATCCAGTAATTCACCATTTGAGACTTCTACTTTCATTCTTTAGTTTGTTAAAAAATTATAGGGATAAGAGTTTAATATTATTGCTATTAAAACAACTGTTTCAAAAAACAAATTATCCTTTAATTCAGAAATTATTTTTACCAAAGTTACCAGAAATGGAAAAAATAAGAAAATAGAATATTCATTAATTATAAAAGACAGGAGAAAGGAGTTAATAAAAAAAGTAAGAAGAAATAAGTTTTTTATGCGTTNCACAAGATTATTTCCAAAAAATCTAAAAGAATAATACAAAAATATTAAAAGGCTAATTGATGCAAATAACCAATGGTCAAGATTCTGATTTAGAAATGTATCATTAGTACTGTATGTAATCCAAATTTGATCAATAATATTTATAAAGTAATCTTGAGTTAATGGGATATTTTCTGTTAAATCAAAATAGAAAAGAACTATCAGTTTGGCGCCTAGCATTCCTGCNACTATTTTTAATACTACTACAGGGCTGATTTTATAAAAAATAAATATACCCGTCAAAATGGTAATGATAAAAAAAAGATTAACAGGGTTTAAAATAATCGAGATTAGATACCAAAATCCAATATCAAACAATTTCTTATTTTGATTTTTTTTTGATTTTAAACTGTAAATTTTTCTGATAGATAACAACAGAATCAAATAAGAAGCTGTAATATTTATTTCAGACGGCATTTTAAAATAAATGCCGCAAAAAATAATAAGACCCAATGAAATATATTGGTTGTTCTTTAAAATTGAGTTTTTGGAGATTATAAAAAGAGATAGAAAAAAAATTGCGACTAAGAGAGAAAGAGAATATATTTCAGCGACTAAATTATCTATGTTTTTAAAAGCNAGCATTATTAGAATTGAAATAATTATTGCTGCTATTACTTGAGGTAATTTTGTGAATTTAAAAACTCTGATTATCATTTAAAGATTTGTATATTTGCAAAGTAAATAATTATGATTCATAATGAAAGAGATATTTTACGCTATTGAAAATCTTTTTGTTAACTACTTTTTTATCCCTTTTGATATGTTGAGAGAAGTCGGGGACTACAATTGGTGGTTGTCAAATATTATGGCATGGATTTTTATTTCAATAGGCACTGCTGCATTTTGTTATTGGATGATTCAACTAAAGAAATTTGACGACAATAATGAAGAAGATATGACAATAACAGCTCATGATTTTTTATAAATCGAAGCCTATATCTTTTCTATAATTCATCTTTTCAAATTTTATATTTTTAATAGTTTCGTAAGATTTCACTAGAGCATCTTTTACCGAATCTGCCATTGAAGTAATAGCAATGACCCTGCCGCCATTTGTCTTTACTTTTCCATTTTCAGATTTCGCTCCAGCATGAAATAATATAGAGTCTGATTTTATATCCAGTCCCAAGATTTCCTTACCTTTTTCATATTTTTCAGGATAACCTCCTGAAACTAAAAAAACTGTAGCAGCTTGTTGACTATCAATTTCAACTTGATGGTTGGCTAATTCACCGTTGCTTACCGATAATAAAAGCTCTAAAAAGTCAGATTTTATTCTGGGTAAAACAACTTCAGATTCTGGGTCTCCCATTCTAACATTGTACTCGATTACATATGGCTCCTCTTTTACTTTAATTAGGCCAAAAAACAAAAACCCTTGATAATCTATATTATCATTTTTAAGACCGTCAATAGTAGGCTTAATCACTTTTTTTTCAATCTTATTAAAAAAGTCTTGTGTTAAAAATGTGGGGGGAGAAACTGCACCCATTCCGCCAGTGTTAAGCCCTGTATCACCTTCTCCGATTCTTTTATAATCTTTTGCACTTGGCAATAATTTATAATCTTTTCCATCTGTTAAAGCGAAACAACTTAATTCAATTCCATCAAGGAATTCCTCTATAACCACACTATTTCCAGCTTCTCCAAATTTAGATTTTATCAACATTTCATTCAGCTCATTTTTGGCTTCTTTAGGATCATCAATAATTAACACACCCTTACCAGCTGCAAGACCATCAGCCTTTAAAACATACGGTGCAGGCATTGAATCAATATATGAAAATGCATCATCAATTGTTTGGGCCGTAAATGTTTTGTGTGCGGCTGTTGGAATATTGTGACGATTTAAAAAATCTTTAGCAAAATCTTTACTTCCTTCAAGCTGAGATGCGTGTTGATTTGGTCCAATTACTATTACATTACTTAATTTTTTATGACTTTTAATGTAATCATTTAGGCCATTAACCAATGGTGCTTCAGGTCCAACAATGACCATTGAAATCATATATTTTTGAATCGCATCTGCAATAAGCTTAAATTCATTAACCTGAATTTCTAGATTAGTCGCTATCTCACTTGTACCGGAGTTTCCTGGTGCTACGTATAAATTTTTACACAACGTACTTTGCTTAATTTTATACGCAAAAGCATGCTCTCTTCCACCTGAGCCTAATATCATTATATTCATTGTGAACCGAAGTTTAGTATGCCTTTTTATGGCCAGTTAAAAAATTTATTGTAGTCAAAAATACAATATTTAAATCCAAGATTAAAGACCAGTTTTCTAAATAATAAATATCAAACTTAACTCTNTTAATTATATCCTCATTTGTTTCAATTTCACCTCTAAACCCCTTCACTTGTGCTAATCCAGTAATTCCTGGTTTAACAAAATGACGTACCATAAACTTGTTTACTGATTTTGAGTACCTTTCATTTTCTTTTATCATGTGGGGTCTTGGACCTACAACTGACATGTTTCCAATTAATACATTGTAAAATTGTGGTAGTTCGTCTAGGCTTGTCTTCCTTAGAATCTTACCAATCTTAGTGACTCTTTTATCGTTTTTGGTTGCCTGTTGAATATGAGCGTCAATATTTTCAACCATTGATCTGAACTTATAACACGTAAACTCTTTATACTTAATTCCGTTTCTAGTTTGTTTAAAAAAGACTGGGCCACTNCTTTCAATTTTAATCAACAAAGCTATTATCGGTGTAATCCATGAAAGAAAAAACATAATAATAAATAATGAAAAAACTATATCAAAAAATCTTTTTACAAGAGTATTGTAATCATTTGAAAGAGGCATTTGTCTTAGAGACTGAATTGTTGAAAGCCCGTATGTGTCAGTTTTTAATTTCTTGGAAAGTAACCCTCCTCTTTTAGAAATAAATTTTAGTATTTTAAAATTATTTTCACAGAATTCGATTATAAGATTTAATTGATTTTCCTCAAGTTCGTTTGCAGAACAATAAACCTCATCAATATTCCTTGATAAAATAAAATCGAAGCATTCTTGCAAATCTAAATCAGAAGGGGATTTGAAACTAAAGGTCTTTCTATTTTCATAACCTAGCTCCTTTTGATTNATAAAAAATTCTTTTANCTCTTCTACAGATTCATCATTACCAATAATTATCGTCTTTCTAAAGTTGCCACCAAAACCCAGCCTATAGCTTTGTAATCCATAAAAAAGGGTAAACTTAAACAGTGATACGAGGAGAAAAGTATATAATAGAAAAATCAAGGTTTTTGACAAGCCAGGGTTTAGATTTTCTGCCACACCAAAAAATGCAAATACAAAAATTGAAAACAGTAATAATTGGTAGAAAACATATGAAACAATTTTTATAAATTTTGTAAATCTATAAACTTCATAAAACTTAGTTATTAACGCTGAAATGATCCAAAGAAAAGAAAAGACAGCAATTGTAACAGGCTGAATTAACTCCTTGCCTAAATATAAATAGACAAAAGAATTGAGCACTAATAAATCAAAAAAGATAGAAATTGGTCTTAAATATTTTGAATATCTCCCTGCGTACTTTTTTACCATAAGGTAATTTTATTTTTTTATTTTCAAATCAATGAAATTCTGAAAGTTTTGGGCGAACTTTTCTTCAGAAAACTGCTCTGCATGTTCACTTATTTTTATCAGATTAAATTTGGTTTTTTTAAAACGTTTTAATGCATCTAAAATTGCATCTGTTGTTTGAAAATTAAAAAGTATTCCTGTTTTTCCATCAATTACTGTTTCCGAAAGTCCACCTAAATTATAGGCAATTACAGGTGTGCCACATGATTGTGCCTCTACCGGTGCGATACCAAAATCCTCTATTCCTGCATGAACAAAAGCTTTTGCTTTACTCACCAACTCCATAACCTCTTTCGGCTCAAGAAAATCAAAAAACTTAATATTTTGCTTTGCAGTTTTCCTCAATCTTTTTTTCATGGAACCATCGCCAACCACATATAACACATCTCCCGTCTTGTTAAATGCCTTAACCAGTAGGTCAACCCGTTTATATGGTTCTAATCTAGCTGTAGTAATAAAGTANTCTTGTTTGTTTTTTTGAAATTTGAAAAGTTTTGTGTCGACAGGCGGGTATATAACAGATGATTCTATGTTGTAGTTTTTTTTAATCCAATCTTTTACAAACAAAGAGTTTGCAATAATATAATCTGGTCTACCTGAATGTTTAATATCAATTTTACGCAATAAAAATAATAGTGGAGCTATTAGGNTTTTTTGCCACCAAGAAAAATATATGTTTTCTGTATCCCAAATATACCTTTGATTTCTTGCCTGATAGTAACAAATATGTGTTTGATTACNCCGNTTTTTAAAACCTTTAGCAACAGAAAAAGAAGACGAGATTATGAGAGCATTAGTGTCATCAGACTTAAATTTAGAAATGAAAAAAGGGAATAAAAAAAACAAATACCTAAAACCTGATTTCACCAGCCTTAAATTGGATTCTACAATCTTGATTTTTTTGCCATTAAAAACTCTATTGAGATCGCTATTAGACATTATATTAATTAAAGTGAAGCATTTATCAAAGTCAAACTGTTTGTTTAAAACAGTTAAAACTCTTTCTGCACCACCATACTTGTCAAGCCAATCAACAATTAATATTTTTTTCATTTTTTGATTTGATTAAAAATAAAGCCAAAACTAAAGTTAGAGCAAAAATGAAAGAACCAAGTTGCCTGTGAAATATATTTTCGACAATTAAAAATAAAAGCAGACTAATAACTAAGTTCAAAGAATGTATATTCTTAAAGGAAAACTTGACTATTTCCTTAACGAAAACCAAAAAAATTAAAAGACCAATAATTCCGTATGAAATGGTAATGTCAATATACTGATTGTGCGTATTAAAATTCCTTTCTATAAACCAATTCTTTCTTTTTTCAATTGGCATTAGCTGATATTTGGAGACCAGTAATTCCTGTGTTTTGAATGTGCCAATTCCAAAAATATATGATTTTTCCTCTTTAAATATTTGGCCTGAAAACCTCCATATATCATATCTAGGCTCATGCGTTTTTATCTTGTCAATAAAAGAAGATCTAATCGAATCTTCAGAATATAAAAATCTATTTGATAAATTTTTGTTTGTATAAATAATTGAAGAAAAAATTAAAACAGCTCCTATAACCAATAAAAAGCCATTTAGAGGTTTGAGTTCATAAATAATAGTGGTTAAAAAAACTACAACTGCAATTAACAAGGCGCTTCTAGATGAAATTAGAAACAACACAAATAAAANGTAAATAATCAGCAGAAGGCTNAAATATTTTTGAACTTTATTTATACTAGTTTGATAAATGTTTAAAAGTAATATAGCTGAAATTACTGTGAAAAAGCCAAGGTATAATCTCTGTGTAATAAATAGATCTTCAACTGATGATTTTGATATCAATAACACAAAAGAATTTAAATAATAATTGATAATGTTTATTCCGGTTATGAAGCTGCTAATAAAGACCCCTAAAATAAATCCATAAATCAAAAAACGCTTATCATTAACGAATGAAAACAAGATGAATAAAAGAGCAATTTGCGCTATTTTTCTAGTTTCAGAAAAATCAAGAAAGAATGAAGCATTAAAAACTGTAAATAGAGTTACAAATAATAAAAATATCAAAAATGTTTTAAAAAAAGTATTCTTTATAATTTCTAAAAATTTTTGCTTATTTGGTGAAACAACAAGAATTANAAACAAGCAAATCATACATATATTCACAAAAGCCTTTNCATATGTCATAAATGGAATTGAAAGGCATANTAAAAAGCCTATATAATTATATATTTTTTCCAGTTTGCTACTCATATTAATTTAATCGCTTTTTAATAACAGTTGTTGAGCTTCTTGAGAAGAAATATAGCACAAGACTCCTAAGTAATCCATAAATTGGATAAATACCAAGCTTAAAGTTTTCAGCTATAATTTTAATTCTATTCTTTACTTGAAGTTTTCTTTTTTTGGTTGAAATAGAATTTTTATCAATAATATAATCAAGCATAACCTCAGGCATATTTGCACATTTAAAATGCTTAATTACTTTGAAAAAAAAAGCATAGTCTTGGGCTGCATCTTTATATTCTATAGGATACTCAGAAACAGTTTCCAGTATTGAAGTTTTAAATAACACTGTTGGGTTTACAAACATACTGTTTAAATACATCTTTCTTTTAATATTGTTATGATGGGTTGGATGTTTTATATAAAACAATAAATTCCCTTCATTATCTAAAACTCTTGCCCATGTGCCGACTAGCATAATTTGATTGTTGTTTTCTAAAAACTCAATCTGTTTTGAAAATTTATTTTTGTAGCTAATATCTCCAGCATCAAGTCTAGCTACATATTTNTAACTCTTACTTTTNACATATTCTAAACACTTATTAGCTGCAATACCAACTCCGTAATTTTTGTCTAAGTATATAAAGTGTATGTTTCCTTTGTTGTTATATTTCGATCTAACTTGGTGTTCATCAAGCTTAATTTCACTTCCATCGTCTGTAATAACTATGTCGATTTTAATTGGATCATTAATCGATGATATAGTATTAATTAATCCCACTGGATTATTATAATGGGGAATGGTAATTATTATTTTTTTATCCATTTTGTGATATTTTTCTTTGTTCAATAACCCAGATTAAAGCTAGACAAAGCCAGAAAAAATAAATTCTAAATGAGTCCATTTTAAGCCAATTGAGTGAAAACCCTATCATGGATATCAATATAATAAAAGCTATTGTTGAATTTTCAGATTTCAAATTATTAAAACACCACAAAAAAACCTGTAATAACATTAATCCAAAAAACAAAAGACCCACCAACCCTGTTTCACTTAAAATTCTTAAGTACATATTATATCCCGGAGGAAACCTTTTGTCGTTTTGGTTTAAATATTTTAGTCTAAATTCCCAATTATTTTTCTTAGCCCATGTNGGATATTTTTTTCTTGATTCAAATGCCTGAAGGCCATATCCAGTTCCTGAAATTGGGTTTTCTAGAAATACATAAAACATGGCTTGCTGAATTCCAAATCTAGATTTGTTAGAAAGGGAATGTGTTGAATCATCTAACTTGAAGGAGTCTATCTCCTTTTTTATATAATTATAGATTGGTTCACTGAAATAAGTAATGGTTAGAATTGAAGCTGTAGAAAATCCAATTATTACTCTGTAAAGATTTCTTGTTAAGTTTTTGTTTTTTAAGAAGATTATTGATGCAATAATAAATTGAATTATTATTGCAAAAAATGCAGCCCTGGATCCGGACATAAAACCTAAAAATAAAACAATTAAAGTAGGAAGATATTTAAAATTTTTCTTCTCTGTCAAAATATAGCTAAACATCCAACCTGCTATTGATAATAAATAAGTGCCTAGGGCTGGGGGTTCAAAAGTTACTGATGAAATTCTTCTGAGTCTCATGTCAGTTTTTGCTTCCGTGAACGGAAAATAGTCAAAGAGATTTAATAATGGTTTTTTTAAATTGACCATATTAAACTTCACTATTAAAATCTCAATTATTGAATATATTAATACAATAATTAAAGACGCTAAAACTACTCTTCTGATCAACCTAAAAGTCTTGTTAATGTTAATCCACTTAAAACCGTTATAAAAAGTTAACGGGATTATAATTGATGCAATAATGAGCGAGCCAAATTGGTTTATAAATCTTGAAAATCCTGAAGTTTGNTTAAAGTAATAATCAGCCATGTTGTGAGCATTAAACAAAGTTGCTAAAATAGACCAGAGTATAAAGAGAATTAAAAACTGAAAAATTAAGTTTTTTATAGGCATATTGATTCTTCTTTTGAAAAGCACCANAACAAAAGCAAAAGAGAAAAATAAGAAACAAGAGTCTCTATAATATTCGCCTAAAAAACCAATACCAGACCATGAATTGAATGGAATAAAAAATATTCCAAGCAGTAATGTGGGTATGATTAAGTTTTTGATTGTTATTAATCTCATTGTTAATAGTCTCTCCATTTAGAAGTATCAATATTTAAAGTTTCAAGCTTTTCAACTTCTTTTCTGAAATATTTTTTTAAATATTTTAATGATTCATCATCAATTTTTTGTGGCTTTNTACTAAAAATATTGGNTATTTTGGATATTATAATTTTTAAAAAAGGCGTAGGCTTAATAAACTTTTTAATTAGGTTTTTTAANGTTGATGGTTGAAAAATTATTTTAGTGAAAATATTTTCTTTGAAATGTCCTCCTTTATTAAAATTATTGAATTTTCTNTTCAACTTNAAGGNGTCATCAACCTCTAAAAATTTANANACATTTTTCAATGTNGCNTCACCGTTATTGCTGAGTTCCTCGCTGGTTAAAATTAATACGTTACTAAATGTTTCTTTAGCCTTAATTATTTTATCATAATAAGTCGAATTAAATTTATAATACCAGAAATCTGAATATTTATTTGTTTTTCTTTCATCTTCCTTGAAAATGGCTTCTTCGAAAGTGAGGGTTTCCCTATGCTCTCTTTTCAGATGTAAATAGTTAGAATATGCTCGATCAATCGGGTCCCTTAAAATTATTATAACCTTGGGGTCATTTAAATACTCTTTAATTTTTTTAAATTGACTTGGATAATTAATATATGAGGGTGAGGCATCTCCAATTGCAATCTCATTTCTTACACTCTTATAAAAATTCAAATACTTTTCTGAACTATTAATTTGTGTTTTTTTTACAATAGCATCATTAGGCCCCTTATTAAGTTTGGAGAGAATATTACAGGTGAAAAAATGTAACTCTTTTTGGGTGGGCATATAAACCTCAGGATGTTCTTCTAAATAATGATGAAGCGAGGTGGTNCCACACTTTGGAAATCCTGCAATAATGAAATTTGGTTTTTTCATATTAATTCAGAAATATCTTGATTTTATCCTTCGAAAATATAAGTAAAGTTGTAATTGAATTCCATATAATAAGACTAATCAAAGTAGCCATTGCTGCACCATTAATTCCGTGAGTTGGGATCAGATAAAAGTTTAATGCTATATTAATGGCTAGTCCAGTAATCAATACTTTATTTAAAGTTTTTTGACGACCTGTCATATTTAGATAAATGGCGCCTGGCCCTGACACGGAATTAAAAAACTGGGCTGCTAATAAAAAAATNAAAGCATTTTTTGCAACAANATACCCCTCTCCGAATAAGTGTAATATTTCTTCAGAAAAGAAAAAAAGAATGCTTAATACACAAACGCTTATCAAAAAAATAATCCTTGTTGAATGTTTAATAAGTTGTTGTAAGCTTTGAAATTCTTTCTTCTCATATATTTCAGCAATTNTNGGTGCAATTACAATGTTGACAGACATTANTGCAAGTGTAGTTACCATTGCTAGTTTCACAGAAACAGAATAGTACGCAATTTGATCAAACCCCTCATAAATAGATAAAATAATAATATCTATACTTTGCATTATAAAATATGCGATTGCACTAAGGGCCATAGGAAAGGATGTTTTAAAAATCTCTATCGTACTAAATATTTCTGAATTTTTATTGGGCTTTTCAAGGACGTTAAATAGCNTGTAAATCCGAAAGCTTGATAAAAATGATAATAATAAAAAACCTGATAAATATACTTCAACCAACAACTGCTCGTTATTGCTAAGTAATAAAATAATTGCAAAAACCAAGACCGGTAAATATCTGAATAAACTTCTATACATCTCAGACAGAATAGTTTTATTCAACGCCCTAATTGTGTCAATATTTAACATTGTAAGGGAGAAAAAAAATAATGCTAATATTGATTTTTGAATTAATGAAAAGGAATCAGGACTTTTAAAAACTTCATTTATAATTGACTCGTTAAAAAGAACAGTGAAAAGGGCTAAAACAATAAGACTTAAGAAAAAAATTATTCTTAGCATCTTAAAATATATAATCCTAATTGACTCTATACTTTCTCTAGCTTTTAAAAGTCCTGAATAATAAATAATTGANTGGTTTGTTCCCATCAGAGTAAGCCCNCCTAANACCATTATAGTAGATCTTACAAAGTCGTAGCGGCCAACATTTTCTGCAGAATAGAAGTTTGTTAGGAACATGGTAAGCCCAAATAAAAGCAGCACACCAAAAGATCTGATTATAAGGACCGAAAAACTCTTTTGTGTAAGGTCTTTTATTGACATCTTAGCTAGCTNTGTCTAATTTATCAAGATAAGAGTAAAGTCCAATTAAAACAGAAACGATTAAGTAAATAAGTAAAAATAAAAATGGGTAATACACCATTTTGTTTGAGGTAAGTGAATTATTTTCAATTAACACATTAGATTCGTTTATTGTGATTACCGTTTCTTTGGATGTTAAGCTTTCTCTCTTTAGCTCTTGATTTTCGCTTTGAAGAGNGATTTTTGTTTTAATAAGTTCATTAGGCCTCAGATTTTTATTATCAATATANAACTGAGAATTATTGGCNGNAGTNTNNGTTGTATANTANTCNANAAGNTTGTCNATTTGTTTAATTGTTTGTTCATTGTCTGAAATNATACTTGAAATTCTTTGGAGGTTTCTTTCTTTAAGTTCAGCAAACAATGGATTATTGTTAAAATAATCTATGACTTTATTTATTGTTTCAATTGATGAATTGTTTGAAACATTTACTTTAATAAAATGATAGTCATAATCTGATTTAAAGCCCTCAGTTACTGAAAATCCATCTTCATATTCAAGATTTTCAAAGAGCGCTCTTATTTCATTGGCTTGTATATCTTTAGCCATAATATCTTTTATATCTATTACTGGAGATATAGAAACTTCATCAATTGTTTCATCATCATTTAATTTTATTTCTTGAGTAAAAAAATCAGTGTCTTCGCTTGAAATTTTAAGGTTTATAAGGTCGACTGTGTCATAGACATAGTTACCTGCGTCAAAATTAATCTTCACCAATACAGTGGCTTCCTTTGATGATGGTGTATCTTTGTCAGTTAGAAAATAGCCAAGTAAAACCCCTGCGACTATCACCGCTAATAACTGCTTCCATGCTGATAAAAATTTTTTTGATCTTCTAAAAATTTGAAGAAAAACACTTAAAAGCATTAACTTAATTTTCTCAATTAGAACTATAATATCTAACTCTTCGTTTTCTTTAAAATTATTTTTCATTTGTTAGCTTTGATTTAATTAAACGATTTTTTTTATAAATTATTTTGAGGTTTTTGAATAAGGTTTAGGTTTTTTAATCGGTCTACTATTTTTCTGTCATTTGCAACTTTTGGAATCTTATTTTGGCCTCCTAATTTTCCGATGCTGTCCATGTATATTTTAAATCCGTCTTTCACAACATTTCTTATTATTGGTTTATCGATAATTTTCCCAACAATTAAATCTTTGTAGTATTTATTTTGTCTTTGTAATTCTTTATCTATCTCATTAGCAAATTGTTTAATGTCAATCTGTATTTCATCAAATTCGATAAACCATTCATGACTTGCCGATGATGTCTTTGATTTAAATCTTGGGGCGACAGTGAATTCTTTAACTAAAAGACCCGTTTTGGATATTGCTTTTGCTATCGCTTGCTCGACTTCTTTCACTATTACATGTTCTCCAAAAGCAGATAGGCTTTGCTTGATTCTTCCAGTAACATCAATTTTATAAGGGCTTAAACTTGTAAACCTTACAGTATCCCCAGTATTATATCCCCATAAACCTGCCGAGCTAGAAATAATCATTACATAATTTTTATCTTTTTTTACACCCCATAAAGGGATTCTTTGCATTTTGTTGTTTCGAAAATCCTCGACATCAATAAACTCGTAAAAAATTCCCGCATTTAGAATTAATAACAAATCTTTTCTTTCTTGACTATCTTGAAAAGCAAAAAAGCCTTCGCTAGCAGGGAATAATTCAATGCTGTCGATGTCTTTGCCAATCAATTCTCTAAATTTATTTTTATAGGGATCGAAGTTTACTCCTCCATAAATTAAAAGATTAAAGTTTGGGAAAATCTCTGAAACTTTCTTGTTTGTTTTATCAACTATTTTTTCAAAATACATTTGAAGCCATGAAGGTATTCCGCTAATAATTGTCATGTTTGCCTCTATAGTTTCTTTAACAATACCTTCTATTTTATCTTCCCAGTCCTCAATAATATTAGTACTCCACGATGGAAGCATGTTTTTTTTCATATAAAAAGGGATGTGGTGAGCAGAGATTCCCGAAAGTCTTCCTGTTAAAATTCCTGATATTTTACTTAATACTGGGCTGCCTTGAACAAAAATAAACTTACCGTTAACAAAATCTACTTTTGCAGTTTCGGCAACATACATGAGCAGTGCAATCCTAGCTCCATTAAGATGATTAGGTAAACTTTGTTTAGTTATCGGAATATATTTTGAGCCAGAGGTTGTTCCAGAGGTGACTGCAAGATAAAGAGGTTTTCCAGGCCACAATACATTTTTCTTTCCTTCTTTTATCAGCTCAAAATATTCCCGTAAGCCTTCATAATCCCTTACTGGAACAGAATTTTTGAAATCATCGTAATTATTTATTTTTGAAAAGCCATGCGCTTTTCCAAATGATGTGTTCAAGGCGTTTTTAATCAAATAGTTGAGCTGCTTTTTCTGAGTTTCAATAGGGTTTGATGCCCACCTGCTAATCTGGCTTTTTGCAAGCCTAGCCATGATTTTTATAGCTACTTGTTTTAGCATTTTATTGAAAATTTAGTAGGGGCTCTGGGTCTATAGGAGTTCCGTTTTTCCAAAGCTCAAAATGCAAATGAGGGCCAGAACTTAAGCTGCCTTGATTGCCTGAATATGCAATAACTTCACCGGCCTGCACAAAATCATTTTGTTCTTTTAATGATTTTGAGTTATGCTTATATACAGAAACTATATTGTCCCCATGGTCAACTATAATTACATGACCTGTATCAACTGACCACTCAGAAAAAAGAATTTTGCCATCAAGAATAGACTTAACAGGAGTTCCTATGTCTGCTGCGACATCTATAGCAAAATGATTTTCTTCAAAATTAAAAGGCTGAGTAATATCACCTTTTATCGGAGAAAAGAACATTTTATTTTCGATAACAAGTTCATTTTTTGTTAAATTAAATTTGTCTTGACTGTCAACATAATTACGAAGAATAGAGTCCTCAGAGTTTGGAAAAATTGAGAAAAGGTTTTTCTCATTTAAACTAGAATCAATAGGAATATTGTCACGCTCAATAAACTCGTCTGTTTTTCCAGATAAAACATCTTCAATAGATTTGTAAAATTTATTGTTAAGCTCAATTTGACGCTCTAATGAGTCTGTTTTTTGTGTTAAATAAAATGCTCTGTTTAAAAGATCTGAAGATGAATAACCGGGTACTAATTCTCTTAATTGTGTAAAAAAAACAATGCTTATAGTAAATGAAATTAGAATTACAGAATACACAAGCATTAATACAAAAATATTGATTTTACTAGCTTTGAAAGCAAACTTCTCCTCAAAAGTGTCTTCGCTTGAAACAACTACTTTATAATCGTTAAAGAGCTTTTTGAAAAATCCTTTATTTTCTTTTTTATTTTTCACAGTATTCAAAAATACTTAAAATTAGCTTACTCTTGAATAGAATTAGGCTATATAGCAACAATTACGTGTATTATTATTAACTTAGCTTAAAATTTTTGTAATGGATTTATTTATCACGCCTCTTTTTACAATCGGACCATTTCAGATTGTTGTTATTGTGGTTGTTGCCTTAATCGTATTTGGACCTGTTGGCCTTGGGAAAAAACTTGGAAATCTTGTTAAAGGAACAGGTCAAGGTGTTAAAGAGTTTAAAAAAGCTTTAGAAGAAGGTAAAGAAGACGAAAAAAAAGAAGACTAGTCTTTAAGGCTTCTCATTATAGCTTCCAACTCAAAGATGTACTCTCTTTTTGTTGAGCCTGGCGAATAAACAAAACCGTCTAGCATTATAAAATCATCATCACCTAATTTTATCTGGAAATTTAAAAATGGGCCTGCCATAAACTGACCCTCAATTTCCCATAAACCTCTAGTTTCAAACACCTGCTTCCCCCCCATGTTAATCTCCTGAGTATTAGGCGTGTATATTAAGTCTGTTGACATGTATGTGTTTTCAACGGGTCCAGGAATATAAATTTTAGATATTGAATCTCTTTTCTCAATAATCGACTGTTCAGTTAGATTTGTTTGTCTATGGATAAAAAGATTAACCGATCCTGTTTCGGTATCCCTTCTAATCCAGACAAAATTAGTGTCAGCTTTTGCAACCCTGTAGGCAGATGGAAATTTTAGTGACACCCCCGTATTGTTTTTAATTGCTTCTGTTTTATTTAAGTTTTTAGAAATTCTACGCTGTTTTTCCTGAATCTCATTAAAGTACATTGTAGAGTAAATTGAATTTAAATTTTCATTAATAATTTCGATTATTTTGTCNGGCGAGTTTGCTNTGATTTGAATTATTCTTTGTGGAGANGCATATGTGTTTTTGAAATTGAAAACCCCNTCGTTTTCAGAAANATCAATCTTTAAAATTGTTCTTGATTTTGTGGCAAATCCTGAAAACACTTTACTTGGAATATGNCTTAGAGAAAAAATNGGTTCTATTTGNGGTANGCCATAAATTGGTCTNCCAAAATTTTCTCTTATAACTTCTCCAACTGCNCCCTCCCATAACTCATCGTTTGTAACTACAGAAATGTTNTTTATGTTGCCNCTTGATGAGGGTAATAGTTTTTGCTGATTGTCAGAACATGATAAAGCANTGATTAAAAAAAAGAGGNTAATTGCAGTTTTCTTCATAATTGCAATTTACAATAATTTAACCCAATGGTTTTTGNAGTATTTCTTTTANGTTTTGGGAATTCTTTTTGGAAAAATTATAAGCTTTTGATTTTCTCTAATATTATCGTTTNTAAGATTNTTCCATCGTTTGATGTCTGAAACTTTAACACCAAATTTTCTGGCAATCTTACCTAAAAACTCTCCATACTTTACCTTATAAACCAATTTTGAGTCAATCGAATATAGGTCCGGTAAAGGCTTTTCTCTTTTATCAAATTCAGATTTTACAAAGGTATAAAACTCCTCTTCTTGCATGACGAACCTGTCAACCAGCTTAATTGGAAGGCTTAATTCGTTTTTGTTGTTACCCGGAACAATGCCATGTATATAAGATGGATTAAGACTGTAGATTGAATCCTTTGAGTAATCAAAGAAATCTGAAATGTGTTCAAAGGCTGTTTTCTCTTTGATTGTTATTTTTTCTGTATTTCGTATTGTTTTTTTGTTCTCATAAATATTTATACCGTGTTCATTACCGTACTCTAATATATACATCGTGGCAATAAATGAAGGGATGTAGTTTGCTGTTTCAGAAGGAAGAAACGGTCTCATGTTCCAGTAATTTGTATAGCCGCCTGATTTTTTTTTGGCTCTAGATATTGTTCTTGGNCCTGCGTTATAAGATGCCAAAACAAGATTCCAATCATTATGTATTTTGTAAAGTTTATTTAGATATAGTGCTGCTGCTGCCGTAGACTTATAAGGATCCATTCTTTCATCAACATAACTATTCATGGTTAAACCATTTTCAAGGGCCGTATAAAACATAAACTGCCACAAACCCGTAGCGCCAACCTTCGAAACTGCAGAGGGATCTAGTCTCGATTCGATAATCGGTAAATATTTAATTTCTACGGGTATTTTTTGATTTTGAAGCTGCTCCTCAAACAGAGGAAGATAATAATTTAATTTATCGATATTTTTTTTGTAAAATTCTACTCTAGTATTCAAATACCTCTTGATTGTTTTTTCAACGCTTGTTGTAAAATATAGCTCTATTGGGGTTTTAGCATTAAGTCTCTCAAGTCTATTTTTGATGGTATCTGAATTAAAATTTGATTCATCGATTTGAGAATAGGCAGAGCAAATGAAAAATAAAATTATTATCAGAAAGAGTTGGTTAGTTTTCATTTTTTTAATTCAATGCTTTAATTCCTGGAAGTATTTTGCCTTCTAGGCTTTCCAGCATTGCTCCTCCACCTGTGCTTATAAAACTAACTTCGTCTTGTAAATTAAACTTTTTGATTGCAGCAACCGAATCACCACCTCCTATTAATGAAAAAGCTCCACTACTAGTTGCTTTGGCAACTGATTTTGCAATTGCTAAAGTTCCTTGTTCAAAGGCTGGCATTTCAAAAACTCCCATTGGACCATTCCATAATATAGTCTTACTTTCTGTTACAATCTTTTCAAATTTAGATATTGTTAAATGCCCAATATCTAATCCTTGCCAACCCTTAGGAATGTTGTATATATTAATGGCTTTTTTTAATCCATCGTTAGAAAACTCGTTTGATGCGACGACATCTTCTGGTAAAGAGATATTAACATTTTTTTGTTCTGCTAAAGAAATGATTTCACTACAATCGTTGAGCTTGTGTTTTTCAAAAATAGAGTCACCAATAGCGCCTCCATTATTTTTTATAAACGTATAAGCCATGCCACCACCAATAATAAGATTATCAACGACATCAAGCATATTTGCTATCACAGAGATTTTTGAGGAAACCTTGGCTCCACCTATGATAGCTGTTACTGGTCCAGTAGGATTATCCATTAATTTTTTAAGGCTTGTTATTTCATTTTCAAGTAAAATCCCTGGGCTCTTTAGATCAAAGAATTTGGCTATTGTTGCTGTCGAAGCGTGCTCTCTGTGGGTAGTGCCATAGGCATCATTTACATATATTTCTGCAAGATTAGATAGTTTTTTAGCAAAGCTCTCATCAGCATTGATTTCCTCTTTATAAAATCTTAAGTTTTCCAATAATATGACTTCACCTGGTTTTAAATTAGAGCATTGACTTTCTGTTTTTTCACCTATACAATCATCGGAAAATAAAACTGTTTTGCCGAGTAATTTTTCTAGCTCTGGGACAAGCTTTGAAAGTGACAGGTCTTTTGTTTTACCTTTTGGGCGTCCTAAGTGTGATGCTAGTATACAAGAACCACCACTTGACAAAATATACTTAATTGTTGGAAGTGCTGCTACAATTCTAGAGTTATCGGTGATCCGTCCTGCATCGTCAAAAGGAACATTAAAATCTACTCTTACAAAGGCTTTTTTTTCTGAAAAGTCAATTTGATTTATTGATTTCATATATATATATAACGTGGCAAATATAATTCTTTATCTTTGTTTTTAATCAAATCGGATGAGTCAAATTGAGTTAAAAAAAGCGAAAAAGGCAATTGATAGTGGCAGGGTTGCCAACACATACTTGATGGTTGGCAAGGCTGATTCAGATGTTCTTGGCTCATCGTTTGAGCTAATAAAATTCATAATTAAGAGCCCGTACTCAAATCTAGATATACCTGAACAGCAAGCCGCTCTAAAAAAACTAAAAAGTTTAACAAATCCAGATATACACTATTTCTATCCTGTAAATACAACAAGTGAAGTAAAGACAAAAGCAAGTTCAGAAGATTTTATAGAAAAATGGAGAGAAATTGTTTTGAAAGAGACAAAAATCAAGCTTACAGACTGGTATGATAAAATTGGGCTGGGCAACAAGCAAGCTGTGATTAATAAAGATGAGGCAGAAAAAATAACAAAGCTTGCTTCATTAAAATCATACGAGGGTGGAGTAAAAATATTTTTGATTTGGATGGCGGAAAAAATGAATATTAGCGCTTCAAACAAACTTCTTAAGCTACTTGAAGAACCTCCTCCAAAAACTATTTTCATTTTAGTTTGTGAGCAAGAAAATAAGCTGTTAGATACAATAAAATCTAGGTGTCAAAAAATTTTTATAAGACCACAAACTGCTGAATATCAATATATTAAGGTAGATTTTGAAATTCTTTTTTTAGAGTGGGTTAGAGCCGCTTTTAAGGTTAAGGGAAAGAAGTCTGCAATTAATGAACTGGTTCACTTTGCTGAAAAAGTGAGTAAAAAAACGAGGGAGGAGCAAAAGTCATTTTTAATCTATTGTTCTAATGTCATTAGAGACTCTATGCTCTATGGCTATAGGAATGAAAACAAAAAAGACAGCTATAAATCAGGACTAGATCTTGAAAAATTCGCTCCGTTCGTTCATGAAAAAAACATTTTGGATTTTTATAAAGAAATTCAAAAAGGATTTTCTGATATAGAAAGAAACGGGAACCCTAAAATTATATTTCTTGATATTTCTATAAAACTTACCAGACTGCTTCATATAAAACCAACTGAGGATGTCTAATGAATGGTTTATAGTAGCGAACAGGCTCTCTAATTCTGGAAAAGCAATAAGTGTTATTGATAAAGTAGTAAAGAAGCTTAAAGTAGAGAAAATAAAACATAGTCTCAATCTAACAATTAAAAGTGGTGATGAAATTGATTTAGTGAAAAGCGCCACAAAAAATGGGTACAATAAAATATTGGCTATCGGGGGAGACGGGACAGTGCAAAAGGTTGTTGCGGGAATTGTTATGCAGCAGAGTATCAGTCATAAAAAAATGGTCTTTGCGTTGATTCCGTCTGGAACAGGAAATGACTGGGCAAAATCAAAAAACATTTCCTCAAACATAGATGAGTGCGTAAAGGCTTTAAAAAGCGGTAAGATAAAAACTCAAGATGTTGGAGTTGCCACAATAGAAAGTGCTAATAAAATAAGGATAAGGTATTTTATTGCATACTCTGGGGTGGGGTTTGATTCTTTTATGTTAAGTAAAATTGATAAGTATAAGTGGCTCGGTAAACTTTCATATTTGGTATGTGCAATTATGAACTTCTTAAAGTTTCAAAATATTGCTGTAAAAATTCTAACTTCAAAAAATGAAATTAACACTAATGTGTTCTTACTTGGGATAGGAATATGTAAGTTTACAGGCGGAGGGATGCAGTTAATAAAAAAACCTAAGGGCAACGACGGTCTTTTAAATATTACAATTGCTCAAGAATTTAACAAATTTGATATAATTCGAAATTTTTTTAATCTTTTTAATGGGTCTATTTTTAAAGAACGTAAAGTTTTGACACTTACGGATAGCGAGGTGAAAATAAGCGCTAATAACGGAGATTTAGTGTGTCAGGGGGATGGTGAAATTTTTGGGGCTGGAAAAATAGATTATTCTTTGATCAAAAAAGGGCTTAGATACTTATCTTAATTTTTTAAAAACAAAAATATTTGACGAATATTCTTTAGTGAAAAAGGCCAACGTGTTTGAAATTGTTGCTATAAAAATGGACTTAAGGATTTTAAATGTTGATTTTTTGTATGATTCGGAAAGCAAAGAAACATAATATGCATCTAAGATCATCGGGCTAGATTTAACGAGCTTAAAGCCTTTGTTTTCAAAAACCTCTTTTAGTGATTTTTTATCAAAATGCCACAAATGTCTTGGCACATCATAAGCAGCCCAAAATCTTTTATAGTATCTAGCATCAAAAGATAAATAATTGGGTACGCCAACAATTATGGTTCCTTTTTCATCAAGCAAATCATACATACGGGAGATTGTTTTTTCCAGCTCATGAACATGCTCAATTGAATGCCACGCTGTTATATGGCTGAGCTTTTGACTGTTCAATTCTTCAGCAAAAATGGATTTATAAACGGTAGTTAAAGAAGGTGTTGCAGACGAGTCAACTCCGCAAGCCTTGATCCCTCTTTTTTTAAGCTTGTTTAGAAAATAGCCTTCCCCTGAACCGAAGTCCAGAACGTTTCGATTGTTTTTGTTACTAGATAAAAAACGGTATTTGGTGTAAAAATTAACAGACCTTAAAAATCTGTAAAAGAAAAAAAACACCCCCGTTTTTCTAGAATTGTGAGAGATATATCTTTCTGATTTATAATATTTAATTATGTCTTCTTTGGTAGGTGTAGGGATTGTTTGAAGTAGGCCTGGAACAGAGGTCTTTTGAATTTTAAATTTTTCTTTTGTTAGAAAATGGTCAATGACTTCAATGTGTGTTTTTTTTTGTTCCACGTGAAACATTTAACGACCCATATAAACAAGAAGAACAGATATATCATTGGGTGATACGCCGCTAATTCTTGATGCTTGCGATATGGTTTCGGGTTTAATTTTATTTAACTTTTCTAAGGCTTCAGCACTTATTGATTTAAGTTTTTTATAATCGAAATCTTTAGGAATCTTTACAGACTCCAGTCTGTTTAATTTGTCGGCGTTGTTTTTTTCTTTCTGGATGTAGCCACTGTATTTTATTTGGATTTCGGCTTGATCTTGTACCTCTTCAGAAAGATTGTTTGTAGAAATGTATGAGTCAACGCTATCGCATTCTTTAAGGTCTGACATATATATATTTGGCCTAGATAAAATTTTGTCAGCTTTGCCAGACTGCTTAATTAACGCTGATTCTTTTGAGGAAAGAATGGGGTTAATTTCAGCCGGTAAAATGCTTTGAGATTTTAAAAAACTAATTAAGCCTTCAGACTGTTTGTATTTTTGATCACATGCGACTAACCTTTCATCACTAGCTAAACCTAATGAATGACTAACCTCTGTCAGCCTTTGATCGGCATTGTCTTGTCTTAAAAGCATTCTATATTCTGCTCTTGATGTGAACATTCTGTAAGGCTCTTCAGTTCCTTTTGTAATTAAATCATCAATTAAAACACCAATGTATGCTTCATCTCTTTTAAGCACGAAAGGATTTTTTTCTTTAATTTTTAAAACCGCATTAATCCCTGCCATCAAGCCTTGGGATCCGGCTTCCTCATAACCAGTAGTTCCATTAATCTGGCCTGCAAAAAAAAGATTATCGACAATCTTTGTTTCTAAAGAATATTTGAGTTGTGTTGGGTAGAAATAGTCATATTCAATAGCATAGCCTGGCCTAAAAAACTTTACATTTTCAAAGCCTGGAACAGCACGTAAGGCAGAAAACTGAACTTCTTCTGGTAAGGAAGTTGAAAAACCATTAACATAAACCTCTACCGTGTTCCATCCTTCGGGCTCAACAAACAATTGGTGTCTTTCTCTTTCTGAAAATCTGTGAATTTTGTCTTCAATTGAAGGGCAATAACGGGGGCCAACACTTTTTATTCTGCCGTTAAACATTGGAGACCTGTCAAATCCTTCCCTGAGTAAATCATGAACCACAGGGCTAGTATAAGTCATATGACATGATAATTGTTTTTGTAAAGGGGTTGACGAATCTAAATAAGAAAATTTTTGAGGGTTTTCATCGCCTGGCTGCTCAATCATTTTAGAATAATCCAGCGATCTTCCATCAACTCTTGGTGGTGTTCCTGTTTTCATTCTTCCTGAATCAAAACCAAGAGATACAAGCTGCTCTGTTATTCCTGTTGCTGCTTTTTCTCCAGCTCTACCTCCGCCAAAATTTTTCTCGCCTACATGAATTAATCCATTAAGAAATGTTCCGTTTGTAAGAACTACTGTTTTCCCTTTGATCTTTTGGCCTAAACCTGTAACGACTCCGCACAGATTGTTTTTTTCAATCCAAAGATTTTTTACCATTTCTTGGTAAAAATCAAGATTTGGTGTTGACTCAAGCATTTCTCTCCAATATTGAGCAAATAAGGACCTGTCATTTTGAGCTCTTGGGCTCCACATAGCTGGGCCTTTTGAAAGGTTGAGCATTTTAAATTGAATTGAAGATTTGTCCGTAACAATTCCGCTGTAACCACCAATAGCATCAATTTCTCTGACAATTTGACCTTTCGCAATTCCACCCATTGCTGGGTTGCATGA
The DNA here is from genome assembly GCA_002691265.1 of Flavobacteriaceae bacterium. Classification (GTDB taxonomy): domain Bacteria; phylum Bacteroidota; class Bacteroidia; order Flavobacteriales; family Flavobacteriaceae; genus MED-G13. The sequence goes on from NZHJ01000008.1 coordinate 61,336, forward strand.
CATCTGACCAATGGTTTGGAGGTTCATTGTAACCAATAGTGTTTTTGCACCAAGATTAGCTGCGGCCGCTGCAGCCTCACTGCCAGCATGCCCACCACCAACTACTATAACGTCATATTCTTGATTAAACATATGCTTGTTTCACGTGGAACATTTGTGCAAATATAATTTATTTATAAGTGGAATGAAAAGTAGCTATAGCTTTGTCTTCAGCTGACCTTATAACAACCAAGTCTTTACTGTTTTTGTCTTTATGACCACAAAGATGAAAAAGCGCATGACACAAGACTCTAAGCGTCTCATTTTCAATGGTTTGTAAATAATCACTAGCGTTTTGTTCAACTATTTGTTGACAAACAAACACCTCTCCGGAAAGCTCTTTGTCTTCACAATAATCAAAGGCAATTACATCTGTAGGGTAATCGTGATTGAGAAACTGACGGTTTATAGACTGTATTTTTTTTGCCGAGACAAAGTTATAATGAAGGTTTTTAATACTAAAACCTTCACTCTTAGCCAGAAAGTAAAGCCAGTCAGATATCTGTTTTTTATTGCCAAGTATAAAATCAGTATTAAAAGTAAACTCAATCATAGAAACAAAACTACACAATCAATTGAAGAATTAATGTTTTATATTTGACAAAAGTAATTATTACACTATTGTGAGACGAGTAAGATTTGCACCAAGCCCAACAGGACCGCTTCACGTGGGTGGTCTGCGAACAGCTCTGTTTAACTACCTGTTTACCAAAAATTCTGGAGGTGATTTTATTCTTAGAATTGAAGACACTGACAAAAAAAGAGAGGTACCAGGAGCTGAGCAATATATTGTTGACGCACTAGCTTGGTGTGGAATCACTCCCGATGAAGGCCCAAAAACAGGCGGCAAGCTTGGCCCTTACAGGCAGAGCGAGAGAAATCATTTGTATGAAGAAAAAATTAAGATCTTAGTTAATTCTGGGCAGGCTTATTATGCATTTGATTCTGAAGAAGAGCTTAATTTGTATAGAGAAGATTCTGAAAAAAAGGGAGAGACCTTTATTTATAATTGGAAAAACCGAAAGTCTCTCAAAAACTCTCTTTCGCTTGACAAAGAATCTGTGGAAAAGCTACTTGAAAAAGGAGAAAAGCATGTAATAAGATTTTTATCACCTGAGAGCCAGGAGGTTAAAACTGTTGATGTAATAAGAGGCGAGTCTGTTATTGACTCTAGTTTGCTGGATGACAAAATCTTAATTAAGGCTAACGGAACTCCTACGTATCATTTTGCCAATGTAGTTGATGATCACTTAATGAAAATTACCCATGTAATTAGAGGGGAAGAGTGGTTGCCTTCTTTGGCGCTACACGTTCTCTTGTATGACGCGTTTGGCTGGGAAAAGCCGATTTTTGCTCACCTTCCTTTAATCCTCAACCCCAACGGAAAAGGAAAGCTGAGCAAGAGAAGTGGTGAAAAAGGAGGGTTTCCAGTGTTTCCAATCGACTGGAGAGAGGATACCAAGCTAAAAGGTTTTAGAGAGTCCGGCATCCTTCCAGAAGGATTAGTTAACTATTTAGCAACACTTGGCTGGTCACCTGAAGAAGGCTTAGAGATATTGACGCTACGTAAGCTAACAGAACTGTTTTTATTGGAAAATGTTGTTTCATCTGCTGCAAACTTTGATTTTGAGAAACTAAAATGGTATAACCACAAGCATATCCAAACAACAGAAAGCTTTAAGCTGGCTGAGTTGCTTGAAAGTCTAAATAAGAACGCTGGTGAAATTATAAAGGAAAAGTTGGCAGACGCTATAACTCTTGTAAAAGAAAGAGCTAATACTGTTTCTGATCTGTGGGGGTTAGTAAGTTATCTGTTTTTTGACCCGATAAGCTACGATGAAAAAAGTTTAAAAAAGATATCTAAAGACGGTCTCGAAAAAATAGTTTCTGAAATAATTAGTCAGTGTAAGAAAAGAGATGGTACATCAGGATTCGTTGAAAATCTAACGTCTTGGGGTGATGAAATTGGAATAGGGGCTGGTCAAATAATGATGACTACAAGAGTAATCTTAACCGGTAGTTTGACAGGTGTTGGTGTTCAAGAAATAGTGTCGTTCATTGGGTTAGAGAGCGTTGGTCGACGTGCGGAAAAATTTAAAACCGGAATTTAACATTATTTTAAAGTAAATTTTTTCACGAAAGCTTGTCTTTTCTGTATATTGTGTGATACAAACCAATTTTTATTTAAAATGATATTTTATACTATTATTCTGCCTATAGGGCTATTACTTCTTTTCTTTACTTTTTTCGTGGTTAAGCAACAATCTGCTGCGATTGTTGAAAGATTTGGAAAATTTGTGAGCGTAAGACAGTCTGGCCTTCAATTAAAAATTCCTATTATTGATAATGTGGCAGGAAGACTAAGTTTGAGAATTCAGCAACTTGATGTTGTTGTTGAAACTAAAACGAAAGACGACGTTTTTGTAAAACTGAAAGTCTCCGTGCAATTTAAGGTAATCAAGGAAAAAGTTTATGATGCTTTTTACAAATTAGACAACCCTGGTGATCAAATCACAAGTTTCATTTTTGATGTGGTGCGTGCTGAGGTCCCAAAACTAATTCTTGATGATGTGTTCCTTAAGAAAGATGATATTGCAATTGCTGTTAAGTCTGAGCTTCAAGAAGCTATGACAGAGTACGGCTTCCAAATAATTAAAACACTTGTTACTGATATTGATCCAGACGCACAGGTTAAAGAATCAATGAACAGAATTAATGCCTCAGAAAGAGAAAAGGTTGCTGCTCAATTTGAGGGAGAGGCTCAAAAGATTTTAATCATAGAAAAAGCTAAGGCTGAAGCAGAAAGCAAAAGGCTTCAAGGTCAAGGTATTGCAGATCAAAGAAGGGAAATTGCAAGAGGATTAGAGGATTCTGTAAAAGTGCTTAACGGAGTTGATATTAACTCCCAAGAGGCTTCTGCGCTGATTGTTGTTACTCAGCATTATGACACGCTTCAATCAGTCGGAGCTGAAGCAAACAGTAATCTAATTTTGATGCCTAACTCTCCTCAAGCTGGATCTGAGATGCTAAACAACATGGTTGCATCCTTTACGGCTAGTAATCAAATTGGAGAAGAAATGAAAAAAGCGAGAATGCAACAAAAAGGAAAAGAGTCTAAATAACTCTTACTTTTTCCAGGAGTCTCTAAGGCCGACAGTTTTGTTAAAAACAATATTGTCGGCTTTACTTTTTTTATCTACTGTGAAATATCCTTTTCTTTGGAACTGAAATGTGTCTCCTGGAACAGCACCTTTTAAAGACGGCTCTGCTTTTGCATGAATAACTTTTAATGAGTCAGGGTTAATGTCATCAAGGAAGTTGCCTTTTTCATTTGATCCCGGCGCTTCTTCTTTAAATAATCTGTCGTAACTGTTAACGATTATGTTTATGCTTTCTTTTTGAGTTACCCAATGAAGGGTTCCTTTTACTTTCCTTAGGCTTTCCTCTGTTCCAGAGCCGCTTTTACTATTTGGGTCATACTCGCACAGTATTTCAACTATATTCCCTGCAGGATCTTTAATCACACTTGTTCCTTTTATTATATATGCACTTTTCAGCCTAACCTCTTTGCCTGTAGTTAGTCTAAAGAACTTTCTATTGGCTTCTTCTTTGAAGTCTTCTCTTTCTATATACAGGTGTTTATTAAAGGGTATTGTTCTTTTTTTAATACCGTCTTTTTCAGGATTGTCCTCAGACTCAAGCTCTTCAGTTTTGCCTTCTGGATAGTTTGTTATCGTTAGTTTAACAGGGTCTAAAACAACCATTTTTCTATCTGCTTCTTTATTTAAATCTTCTCTAACACAAAACTCAAGCAAAGAAACATCAATTACGTTTTCTCTTTTTGCAACACCAACCTTGTTTATAAACTCTCTGATGGATTTCGGTGTGTAGCCTCTTCTTCTTAGCCCTGAGATTGTTGGCATTCGTGGATCGTCCCAACCGTCAACTAGCTCTTTATCAACTAAAACCGCAAGCTTTCTTTTACTCATTATTGTATAGCTTAGATTTAATCTAGCAAATTCTCTTTGTTTTGGTAAAACAGACATGTTTTGTGTCTCAGGCTTTATTGACTCTATAAACCACTCGTATAAGTCTCTGTGTGGTTTAAATTCTAAAGAGCACAAAGAATGTGAAACTTGTTCAATGTAATCGCATTGTCCGTGAGCCCAATCATACATTGGATAGATTTTCCAATCTGTAGATGTTCTATGGTGTGGCTTATTTAGAACCCTGTAAATAATCGGGTCTCTCATAAGCATGTTTGGGTGAGACATGTCAATCTTTGCTCTTAAAACATGAACCCCTTCTTTATGCACACCATTTTTCATTTCGGTAAAAATGTTTAGGTTTTCTTCAACACCCCTGTCCCTGTGTGGGCTGTTTTTACCTACAGTGGTGGGGGTGCCTTTTTGTTCCGCCATTTCCTCAGAGGTTTGAGAGTCTACATAGGCCTTTCCTTTTTTTATTAGTAAAATTGCCCAGTCATAAAGTTGTTGAAAGTTGTCAGATGAATAAGTGACCTTGTCCCAATTAAAACCTAGCCATAAAACATCATTTTTAATTGCTTTTACGTATTCAACTTCTTCTTTTTCAGGGTTTGTGTCATCAAATCTAAGGTTAACAGGGGCGTTATATTTTTGCCCTAATCCAAAATTTAAACCAATTGCTTTGGCGTGTCCTATGTGTAAGTATCCGTTTGGCTCAGGCGGAAATCTAAACCTCAAGTCTCTTGAGTCAAAACCAGAAGCTAAATCTCCTTGAATAATTTGCTCTATAAAATTTTCTGGTTTATTTTCCACAATAGTTTGTTTTTAATAAGTTTACAAAGTTATCAAAAGAATAATTAATGAAGGCTACTGTTAAAGTTGAAAATCTGAAAATATATGCTTTTCACGGATGCATGGAAGAAGAAAAGGCAATAGGAAGCGATTATATTGTAAATATTGAGGCAGAGTGTTTTGTGGGCAATGATGCTTTTAACGACAAGATTTCAGACACCATAGATTATGTTGATTTAGCCAGAATAGCAAAAAGGGAGATGTTGACAAGGTCTAAGCTGCTTGAAGCTGTAGTGAAAAGAATCATTGATAGATCGTTTGAAGAAATTAATGTATTGAATAAAATTTCTGTAACAGTTTCTAAGCTAAACCCTCCCATAAATGCAGATGTTGAAGCTGTTTCAGTAACAATGGAAGAAGAAAGATAAGGAGAGGTAAATAAAAAATTTATCCTACATTTGCCCTCACCATATGAAAGGGCGCCTTGGCCGAGTGGCTAGGCAGAGGTCTGCAAAACCTTGTACGGCGGTTCGAATCCGCCAGGCGCCTCATCAAAAAAACCCCTGCTAATCACAGGGGGTTTTTTCCTTTTAATTCTTGGATTATTATTCCTCCGCCGCCATAGACTGAGCTAATTCAACTTCCTTTGCCATAGCGCTTGTGTCGTTACGCAAATACGATCTTTGTATTTTGTCTTCATTTCCCCAGAAATATGAAATATGTGTTGGCACTTCTATAGTCTCTCCACTTGCTTTTCCAACGCCTTTCCATAGAAACCATGCTTTACTCACTTTTCCAAAACCGGGGTAAGTTACAGTTTCAACCCAAGCGGATCTGCCTTCGTTGCCCCAAATACACTCAATATTATCAAAAAGCTCGTGATGTGAAGCAACAAGCGTTAAGTTCTCTGCGATTGGTATAGAGTCTGTACTGTTAGAAAAGACATATGCGTCATCTGCATACGCGTTCGCGATACCCTGCATGTCGTTTGCCATATAGGCTTCAAATATTCCCAAAACTGCTTGTGATTTAGGGTCGTCAAATTCAATTGTTGCTTTTTCTTCACAGCTAAAAGAAATAGTTACTGCTGTAATTAATAAAATTAGTTTTTTCATTGTATTGTGTTTTAATTAGTGTTTGAGTTATTTATTCGACTGGCATTGCTGCCTCCATTATTCTAGAATAGTCTCGGTCGGAGAAAAATGCTTGAGCTATCACTATTTTTCCGTCTTCCCATTTATAATCAAAATGAGCTCTAATCTGTAGTTTCTCACCTGTTTCATTTGCTGTTGCACTCCATGTAAACCAGTGGTTTGTCCATATGTTTCCGTCAGAAAAGTAATTAGTATGTGCATATTGGTCGTCAATAGAAATACCCGAGAACACCTTATGTTCCACATGCCATCCTCCAATTAAATTTTCTTTTCCTTGTACCTCAGTTGAATTAAATTTAGCTTGGACAGTGTCAGAATATGTTTCGTTGGCAGTGTCAAAATTTTTGGAAACATAATCTTCTGCTATTTTTTTTACTTTTGTTGAAAGATCATCTGTTCTTTTAAGAACTCCTGCATTGTCTGCTGTTGGTTGTTTGCATGCTGCAAACATAAATGAGACTAACATAATTAGCATTATTTTTTTCATTTTATAAAAAGATTATTGGTTAGTGCTTAAATTTAATAAATTATGTAACACGCTGTGTTACAATAACGTTATGCACCTTTTAAAATTAAAACTACTCCAGAAACTATAAGTATTAAAGAAACTATAGAATTCACAATTACTATTCCTTTTCCTGTTAATAGAGATTTAAACCTATTTGCAACAGAAATTTTTAACAGATCAGTAATAAAGTATGAAAGTAGTACTATTGAAAAAAACAAAACAAAGCTTGTAAATGATTTGCCACTTGCCGGCGATGATACGATGGTAACCCCTCCCCAAAAGATGAACACTCCTACATTTAAAATGTTTATAGCAAACCCTTTTGCTGCCAATCCGAAATAATTTTCTTTGGTTTCCTGAATTTCCGGTTGATCTTTACTTTTTTTGTTTCTGTTAATCCACGAAAAAAGACCATATAAGAGTAGTATTGTTCCCCCTAAGACAAAAAGCCCTTGCTTATTTTGATCATCCTCAAGAAGCTGAAAGCTTCCTAAATAACAAACACCTATAAAGCACGCGTCTGCAAACATAACCCCGAGGTCAAATGCTACTGCCGCTTTAAATCCTTTTGTAATACTTGTTTCTAATAAAACCCAAAAAACAGGACCCATTATAAATGCTGTAAAAAATCCTATAGTGATTGGGGTTAAAAAATTAAAGTCCACTATTCGTTATAAATATAATTCACAACCCCTCCTAAAGAAATACTCTCAACTATTTTATCTGTTTTGTAGTGTACGTTTATTATCCCGCCTAGCTTGCTGTTTGCTTCAAGTTCTTTAGTTGCTGAAACCTCAATTAATCCACCTGTTGTAGACGCCGCATAGGTTTCAGTTGTTGTAAGTTTTTCTGCATCTATTTCAGCACCAGTTGAAGTAGAACAATCATGATATTCAGCATTGCCTGAAAGATTAACTGTAGATCCAGTAGCAGAAGTTGTGTTTAAAGTGTTTAAATCAACAATGATATTCACGGTTGATCCTGTGTTTGCTTTTAAATTTAAATCTGCCTGCTTTATTGTATCTTTTGAAAAGACATTAGATCCTTCGTGAGAGATTATATTATAGAGTGTTTTATAAAACAAGGTGACTTTTGTTTTATCTCCAGAAAATCTTCTTTCCAAGTTTAGTCTAATTTTTAAATCTCCATTTTTATTTTTTACAACAACGAAGTTTGTGTTTTTTCCTGTAATTTCAACTTTGTTTTCATCGAACTTAATAAGCTCTAGATTTATTCCGTCATAAACCGCAACTTTTGAGAAATCTCCTAGGCCTCTATCAATCTTAGACTGTCCTAAAAATGTAAATGTTCCAAGTAAAAAAATTATAACTGTATGTTTCATAACTTAAAATTATTAAATAATTATAAAATCTAAATGTTTTTTAACTAAATCTGCTTTTTTTACCTCAACAGCAATAGGATCTCCAAGCTGATATTTGTTTTTATTTTTCTTTCCTATTATTGATGCTTCTTCGCTATTATAATAATATTTATCATCTTTTATATCTTTAACATAAACCATTCCCTCACATTTACTTTCTTCTAATTCTACATATATTCCCCAATCTGATACTCCCGAAATTATTCCATTAAATGTTTCTCCAATTTTATTTTGCATATATTTTATTTGCATAAACTTTATCGACTCTCTCTCTGCTTTAACAGCAATGTTTTCTTGTTCAGAGCAATGAACCGCTTTTTTTTGCAGGTTTTTATCAATTCTTCCATATTTTTTATCAAGAATATCTTGTAATAATCTGTGTACAAGTACATCGGGATATCTTCGAATTGGAGAAGTAAAATGTGTATAGTTTACAAAAGCTAATCCATAATGTCCAATATTATTTGTTGAGTACTCTGCCTTACTCATACTTCTTAAAGCCAAAGACTCAATTAAATTTTGTTCTTCTTTTCCACGAATATTATTAAGTAGCTGATTTAAAGATTTAGATATTCCTTTTGAACTTGTTAAATCTAGAGTATATCCAAAGCTTTTAACAATGTGTTTTAATGATTGTAATTTTTCATTATCAGGCAAATCATGAACTCTATATATATACTTTTGTTTTTTTATTTCTGTAAAGAGTTCAGCAACTTTTTTATTTGCTATTAACATAAACTCTTCAATTAATTTATTAGCATCTTTTGATTCTTTTAATAAAACACCTGTTGGATTTTTATTTTCATCTAACTTAAAATAAACCTCTTTTTTGTTAAAATTTATAGATCCTTTTAACTCTCTTTTTTTTCTTACCTCTTTTGCTATTTTATCCATTATCAAAACAGCGTCTACTACTTGATCATCAACTTTATATTGTTTACCGGTTAAAGAATTTTTTTCGCTTATTATATTTTGTTTTCTTTCTATAATTTCTTGCGCTTCTTGATATGAAAATCTATAATTACTGTTAATTATACTTCTTCCGAACCAATGTTCTATTATATTTCCTTTGCTATCAATTTTTACAGAAACCGAAAAAGTTAATTTTTCTTCATTTGGTCTCAATGAGCAAACTTTATTAGATAATTTTTCTGGTAACATTGGTATTACTCTGTCTACTAAATAAATTGAAGTTGCTCTGTTGTAAGCTTCCTTGTCAAGTAAACTTCCAGGGGTTACATAATGAGAAACGTCTGCTATATGAATACCTATTTCGAAAGTTTCTTTATCAATTTTTTTGAATGACAGAGCATCATCAAAATCTTTAGCATCTGTAGGATCAATTGTAAAAGTTAAGGTATCTCTAAAATCTCTTCTTTTCTTTATCTCCTCAGTTGATATTGAATCGCTTATATTTTTTGTGAAGTCTAAAACTTCATTTGGGAAAGATATGTTAACATTATTTTGTGTTAATATAGAATCCATTTCGGTTTCATGATCACCTGGCTTACCCAAAACTTTTTCAATATTTCCGATTGGGGAAAGATCTTGTTTTTTCCAGTCTAATATTTTAACAAGTACTTTATCTCCATTTTCTGCATTATTTATATTAGTGCTCGGAATAAAAAAATCAGTGTGTACTTTTCTATCATCTAGTAATGCAAAAGCAAAGTTTTTATTTATTTGAATAATTCCAACATATTCTTTTTTATCACGCTTGATTAAACCTATAATATTAGCTAAATAAAATCCTTTTCTTTTTCTAGTTAATATTTCAAATTCAACAAAATCATTATGTAAATAATTAATGATTGGGGATTTTAGTTTTATAGTGTGATTTATTTTATCACACACAATAATAGGATCTTTTTTATTTGAGAAATCTATATAACCGTTGTAGTATTTACTACTACTTGTTTTTTTATTTTTTTTTCTCATAACTACAAAAGTAAGGCTATTAGTATTATTTAATATCAATTAGCTTTTTACTTATAAACACATAATAATAATAAAAATAAATTTTTAAAATAAATTTTATAGATATAATAGCTTGTTAGTTTATACAATAACTTTATTATTATAATTTGTTTTTATAATTATTAATAGTATATCAATAT
>NZHJ01000009.1 GCA_002691265.1 Flavobacteriaceae bacterium
AACGTGAATCCAGTGAAATCACCAGGTTCAATTGTTCCGGCTAAAATAAAATTTAACATTTCCATAATTATATAGTGTTTAATTTGTTATACACCAAAAATAAACAAAATATATGCCAAAATGTTAAAAATTTCTTAAAAAATTGGTAGCTCTANAATAATGTAAATCAATTATTGAAGATTTAACAGAGAAGAATAATAAAAAAGTAAATATTAGCCAATTTCTTAATAAGCATCTAAAGTCTGAAAATTTTAGCTTTTATTGGGTGAAAAACATGAATTCTATACTTTACCTTATTAACAAGAGGCATACCAGAATTGATTATCTCAAAAAATTAATTTTTAGAAATTATTAACTAAAAACATTACAATAATTTAGAATAATATGTGATAAATTTGTAAAAATTGAGATTATGGATTTGAAAGCAATACCAAATATAAAATTTCTTGACTCTGATAATTTCTTTCTGATTGCTGGACCATGTGCAATTGAGAGTGAAGAAATGGCTTTACAAATAGCTGAGAGAACTATTGAAATTACTGACAAACTCAATATACCTTATATATTCAAAGGAAGTTTCAAAAAAGCCAACAGAAGTAGAATAGATAGTTTTACTGGTATAGGCGATGAAAAAGCATTAAGTATCCTAAAAAAGATAGGAGATCATTTTAATGTACCTGTCATCACTGATATTCATGATGTAAATGATGCTAATCATGCTGCTAAATATGTTGATATTCTTCAAATACCAGCATTCNTAGTAAGACAAACGGATTTATTAGTAGCTGCAGCTAAGACAAACAAGGTAATAAATCTTAAAAAAGGACAATTTATGAGTCCTGAAAGTATGCAATTTGCAGTGAACAAAATTATTGAATCAGGNAATCAAGATGTCATGATAACCGACAGGGGGACTATGTTTGGCTACCAGGATTTAATTGTTGATTTTAGAGGGATACCAACTATGAAATCTTATGCTACCACTGTGCTAGATGTGACTCANTCATTACAAAAGCCAAATCAAACTTCTGGAGTCACAGGTGGTTTGCCAAATATGATTGAAACAATTGCTAGAGCTGGTGTAGTCAACGGAGTAGATGGATTATTTATAGAAACCCATTATAATCCAAAAAGTGCACTAAGTGATGGAAAAAATATGCTTCCAATTGATAAACTAGAAGAAATTTTGGAACGTCTTGTATGCATTAGAAAAACAATAAACTCATTTAATTCTTAGGGTTTTATTTGATTAACGATACCATATTTATCTATCAAATAAACCAGCGCAGTCATGGTGGCTGCTCCTAATTCCAATTCTCTTTTGTGAATTGTTTCAAATACATCATTAGCGGAGTGATGATGATCAAAATATCTTTGAGAATCAGGTTTTAATCCGCTAAGTACATTGAATGGTGTTTTTAAGGGTCCTATATCAGCTCCACTTCCACCAAGTTCAAAAAAATGAATTAAATAAGGCTTAAAAAGCTCTTTCCATCCAAGTATTTGAGCATAATTACTTTCATCAGTATCAAAATAAAATCCTCTTGGGGTGAATGCACCAGCATCACTTTCAAGTGCAAAAATGTGATTTTCTCCCTTTCTGAAAGCTTCCTCTGCGTATTTTTTACCTCCTCTTAGACCATTCTCTTCGTTCATAAATAATACTACTCTTATACTTCTTTTNGGTGTTATCCCTGAAACCTTTANTAGTCTCAGAACATCCATTGACTGAACGCATCCAGCTCCATCATCGTGAGAACCATCACCAATATCCCATGAATCCAGATGTCCACCAACAAGTATATACTCGTCTGGGAATTCAGAACCAGTTATCTCACCTATTACATTGTGAGATAGCACATCATCCATTTGTTTACAATTTTGTTTAAAGTAGAATTGAATATCATCATCCATCTTTAACATAGAACTTAGTAAATCCGCGTGCTGAGTACTTATAGCTGCTGAAGGTATTCTATCTTTAACTAGAATATCACCATAAGTCATACTTCCAGTGTGAGGTAAATCATCAATTTTTAAATTCATTGATCTAACTATGACACCAACCGCTCCGTATTCAATTGCATGAACTGCTCCTTCATATCTCTGGTTTACACACCCACCATATGCCTTAAAAGTGTCAATTAATGTGGGGTCCATAGGTCTATTATAGAAAACAATTTTACCCTGAATTTTTTCCTTTCCTAAACTCTCTAGTTCTTCAAAACTTTGAACTTCAATTAAATTTGCTTTAAGACCCGTCACAGGGGTTGAAATTGAACCACCCAATGCACAAATATTGACCTGAGTTGTTTTACCAGGTGCAGTTTCAATATATGCAAATTCAGGAGCACCTCTAACCCACTTAGGAACCATTACTGGCTGTAACCAAACTTTATCCAAACCTATTAGTTCCAATTCTGATTTAGTCCAATTTACAGCTCTTTCAGCATTGAGAGAACCAGACAACCTTCCTCCAATTTGATTTGATAGGTAGTCTAACCACTCATAACTTTTTCCCTGAGTCAAAGAATTTGAATATATTTCCCTAAAAACTTTTTCATCGGTTTGTGCAAAAGTTGAAATTGAAATAAGTAAAACTAATAAGTATCTCATCTTAAATCTCTGTAAAATCTTTTACATTTTTAGGTGATATTTCTTTATCACCAAGAATAATCAACCTCTCAATTACATTTCTAAGTTCCCTGACATTTCCTGACCAATCATATTTTTTCATCAAATCAATGGCTTTTGCAGAAAATTTCTTTACTTCAGAACCTTGAGAGTCGGCAATATTTCTACTGAAGTGCTCAATTAATAGAGGAATATCATCCTTTCTAGAATTCAAAGGGGGTACATCAATAATTATAACAGCCAATCTATGATATAAATCTTCTCTAAATTTACCATCTTCAATCTGGTTTTTTAAATCTTTATTTGTAGCGGCAATTACTCTGACGTCTATTTTAATATCTTTTCCGCCTCCAACTTTTTGGATACAATTATCCTGTAAAACTCTTAAAACTTTAGCCTGTGCAGATAAACTCATATCACCAATTTCGTCAAGAAAAATTGTGCCATTGTGAGCTGCTTCAAATTTTCCTACTTTATCTTTTAAAGCACCAGTAAAAGAACCTTTAACATGCCCAAATAATTCGCTTTCTATCAATTCGCTTGGAATTGCGGCACAATTTACCTCAATCAGAGGATGATGGGCTCTTTTACTTAAATTATGAATTGATTTTGCGACAAGTTCTTTTCCAGAACCATTAGGACCATTTACTAATATTTTTGCGTCNGTTTCTGCTACTTTATCAATNAGATTTTTGATTTCATTNATTGCTTTACTTTTACCAATCATTTCAAAATTCTTACTGATNTTTTTTCTGAGTAGCTTNTTTTCAACNACAAGTTGTTTTCTATCTAANGCNTTTCTAACAGTAGTTAATANCCTNTTTAAATCNGGGGGTTTAGAAATATAGTCAAATGCNCCTTTTTTCATTGAGTCCACTGCCAATTCTAAATCTCCATGTCCAGATATCATGATAATTGGAGTTTCTGGTGTGTTTTTTTTAGAAAAATCTAAAACTTCCATTCCGTCTACCTTAGGCATCTTAATATCAGAAATAATTAAATCATACGAGTTTTTCTTGATGTTATTAATTGCATCTATTCCATTCTCAGCTTCATCAATTTCATGAGACTTATCCTCTTCAGAAAGTATTTTAACAAGAACCCTTCTAATTGCTGGTTCATCTTCTATTATTAAAATTCTAGACATATTTTTTAGTATTTAAGCCATTTTATTAAATCTTTGTATGAAGGTTTTTTTCCATACATNAAGATACCAATTCTATATATTTTTGCTGCAATCCAAATAATTAAAATTACTGTTAAGTATAAAATTAGTATCGAAACAATCTGCTCAGAAATTGGAACACCATTTGGAATTCGCATCATCATTACTATTGGGGATGTAAAAGGAATCATTGAAAATATGACGGAGACTATTCCGTCAGGATTTTCTGCAGTGAATATACCAACATACAATGCAATTATTACTATGAAAGTGATAGGTAACATAAATTGCTGTGCATCTGTTTGATTATCAACAGCAGCCCCGATAGCGGCAAACATTGACGAAAAAAGAAAATAACCACCAATAAAATAAAATATAAAGGCAATTAGTATGTTCAACAGAGGTAGATTAAAGAAAGCCGACAACATATTTAGTGAAGCCTCTGAAATAGCATTACTTTCAGCAGCCAGCATAAACTCATTATTATCATATGTTGATGTAATCCCAAATGTTGTGGATATAAGAAAGCTAAATCCATAAAATAAGATAGCCCAAACTATAAATTGTGATATACCTGCTAACGAGGTGCCGACAATTTTACCTGAGATTAAATAAAATGGCTTAACNGATGAAACTATCACTTCAATAATTCTACTACTCTTTTCTTCGATTACACTTGCCATAATCATTCCACCGTACGCAAAAATTAGCATATAAAGAAGAAAAGCTAAAAACATCCCAAAAAGNAGGCCAACAAAACTATCAGCTTTTGTGGTCTTTTTTCCTTGGAATGTTTCCTGATAAAGACTAACATATATTTTGTTACTATTTATTTTATTAATATCAATTCCTTGAATTTTATAATTCTTATTGGTTAAAATATTTTCTAATTGACTTTCAATGTTTCCAATTACAGTAAGTGATGGGGTGTCTTCTGAATAAAAAGAAATTGTCTCAGCAATTTTTTTTGGAGACTCAAGGTTTTCAATGTAAAGCAGACCAAAATCAGATTTAGTTTTTGAAATTAATTTAGCTTCTTCTAAATCAGAATTTTCTAATTTCGTATACTTTATTGATTCAGTTGATTCTAATTTATCAAAAATATATCCAGAATTATCAACAACTGAGATATTACTCACTTCTTCATTATTTATACTAGCAAACCATCCAATTAAAAAAACCACCCCAACAAGAACTAGGGGAGTAAATAATGTTGATAAAATAAATGTTTTGTTTGTTATTTTATTTAAATATTCTCTTGAGGTAATAATTATAAACTTTTCCATATTTAGTCGTTTTGAACTGAATTGATGAATATTTCGTTTACATTAGGGATAACTTCTTTAAAATGAATTAAACGAGAATTTTTATTTAGTAAATTAACGAGTTTAGAAGAATTTTGCTCAGACTTTAATTTAATATTCATTCTTAAATTATCTCCAATTGTTCTGAATGTTGGAGCAGAGATTTCATATTCTAATTTTAATNTATTTTCTAGGCTTTTAACATCAGGTGCACTAACAGCTACCTCAAAAGTATTCGTCTTGAATTCTTTTTTTATTTCATCTAAATTTCCATCAAGAATCTTATTAGACTTATTTATTAGTGTAATGTATTCACATAATTCTTCTACAGATTCCATTCTATGTGTTGAGAAGATTACAGTTGCACCCTCTTTATTGAGTTGTAAAATTTCGTCCTTTATTAGATTAGCATTAATAGGATCAAATCCAGAAAAAGGCTCATCAAATATTAATAATTTAGGCTTGTGCAATACTGTTACAATGAACTGAACTTTCTGCGCCATTCCCTTTGAAAGCTCTGTTACTTTTTTATTCCACCAATCGGAAATCTCAAACTTTTCAAACCATTTTTTTAACTCCAACCTGGCCACTTTTCTATCCATTCCCTTAAGCTGTGCTAAGTAAATTGCCTGTTCACCAATTTTCATTTTAGGATACAAACCGCGCTCCTCAGGTAAATAACCAATTTTTTTAATGTGGCTTGTATTGAGCTCTTCGTTATTGAAAAAGACTTTTCCAGAGTCAGGTAAGGAAATTTGGTTGATAATTCTTATCAAGGTTGTTTTTCCCGCACCATTAGGACCTAAAAGTCCATAAATACAACCCTCTGGTATATTTAAAGAGATATTATTTAAAGCTGTATGTGAACCAAATTTTTTTGAAACAGAATCAATAGATAAAAGATTTTTCATATCATAATTAGGCTAAGCTTAAATATAATACTAAATGGTGAAGAATATTATTTTGATAGAGATATTTAATAAAAAATTAAGAAAAGACTAGGAAAACATATCTTTAACTCTGTCAAAAAATGATTTTTCCGAGTTTTCAGGTTTTGGTTCAAAATGGTCATTTTCTCTCATTGACTCAAAAAAATCTTTCTGCTTCTTATCAAGTGTTTTTGGAGTCCATACATTTACATGAACAAGTAAATCACCTGAACCATATCCATTGATACTAGGCACCCCTTTTCCTCTAAGTCTCAAAATTTTTCCAGATTGCATTCCTGCNTCAATTTTTATTCTAACTTTTCCAGAAACGGTTTCAATCTCTTTGTCTGTACCCAAAATTGCATCAGGGATTGAAACGTATAGCTCATAATGTAAGTTATCACCCTCTCTCTGNAATTTTTTGTGAGNAACTTCATTTATCACAACTAATAANTCTCCACTAATTCCATTTCCAGGGGCTTCATTACCTTTTCCTGAAACCTTAAGCTGCATATCGTCTACCACACCAGCTGGAATAGGAATCTTTACAGTTTCCTCTTTNATAATCATTCCATTTGCGTCAGATCCACTAGGTCTATTATCCNAGGTNTGTCCTGATCCAGAACANGCTGGACANNTAGTTGAAGTTTGCATTCTTCCNAGAATTGTATTTGTNACTCTTGTTACCTGACCAGTTCCATTACATTGAGAACATGTCGAAAAAGTNGCTCCGGGTGCAAGTACTTTTCTTTTNACCTTAATTTTCTTCTCAACTCCATTGCATATTTCTTCTAAAGTNAGATTTACTCTAACCCTCAAATTACTTCCCTTCATAACCCTTCTTCCTTGAGANCCTCCAAAACNTCCAAAACCTCCAAAAGCCCCACCAAAAATATCTCCAAATTGACTGAAAATATCATCCATATTCATTCCTCCACCAAATCCGGCACCTCCATTTTGAAAAGCTTGGTGCCCAAATTGATCATAACGAGCTTTTTTNTCTGGATTACTCAGGACATCATATGCCTCAGCAGCTTCTTTAAACTTTTCCTCNGCAGCTTTATCTCCNGGATTTTTATCNGGATGATATTTNATNGCCATNTTTCTGTANGCTTTTTTGATCTCTGNAGCTGTNGAGCCCTTACTAACTCCAAGGGTTTTGTAGTAATCTTCCTTCATAATTATTTTCCTATTACAACTTTGGGATATCTAATAACCTTTTCTCCTANNTTATAACCTTTTTCAATAATATCGATTATTTTTCCCACCATATCCTTACTGGGNGCAGGNATCTGGGTAACGGCTTCATGATNATCAGCNTTAAACTCATCCCCTTTTTTTACATCAACTAAACTTAGTCCTTTGGATTTTAAAGAATCNAAGAGTTTATTTTTAATNAGCAACACACCTTTTAGTNTTTCGTTTTCTNAATCTTTCTCTATTTCTACNGATGCCCGGTCAAANTCGTCTAGNATTGGCANAAGTGAAATCATAACCTCTTCACTTGCTGTTGAGAATAATTCAATTCTTTCCTTAGCAGTTCTTCTCTTNTAATTTTCAAATTCAGCAAATAGTCTTAANAANTTGTCTTTTTCTTNCTTAAGNTGATCTTCCAANTTTAAATCTTCAACCTGATTTTCATGCGATTCATTAATGCTTTCTTTTTCAACTTTCTTTTTTGATGCTTTTTTCGNCATTTAATTCATTTTGTAATACTAGTGCAAAATTACTGCCATTTTANTANAAGTGCCAAAATGTCACTGCAGAATATTTTTAAGAGTATTTTCNAGATTNTCATAGANAAANGNGAATCCTTTTGATTGAATTTTTTNTGATGATACTTTTTGACTTTTGAATAAGATTATATGCATCTCACCAAAAATTAATCTAAAAAATAACCTTGGCACNGGAATTAAAAATAAAACACCTCTTCTTATTTTAGAAACCATTTTTGTGAAATCAAAATTTGATAATGGTNNCGGAGCAACACCATTGTAGACACCAGATAAAGCCTTTTCNTTAATGTGTAAAAAAAGTCTGGAAATATCCTTAATATGAATCCATGATTGCCATTGATTACCCTTACCAAAGTAAACCCCAAATCCAAAACTCATTGGTTGCATTGTTTGCTTAAGNACACCACCATCTTTAGAGAGTACTAATCCAATTCTAACAATTGACACATTTTTTACGATGTTTTTAAAAGACATCGTAGCTTTTTCCCATTCTTTTATAACATCTGATAAAAAATAATTACTTCTATCTTTCTCGTTTTCATCNAATTCTTTTTCATTTGAACTAGGATAAGCACCAATTCCACTNGCTGAAATAATTGAATTTATTTTAATATTATTTTCTTTTATCGTGTTCCTTAAAAAATTCAAGCTTTGTACCCTGCTGTTTAATATTAATTCTTTATTTTTTCTTGTCCAAATCCTAAAGATTGAAGCTCCTGACAAATTTATAATTGAGTCTATATTATCAAAACATTTTAAATCGATAATATTTTTTTGAGGATCCCAATAAAAACCACAACAACCTGGAATACCATCAATTTTATTTTTTCTGGTGGTTAAAAAATTAACTTTTATATCTCTCTCAAGACAATCTTTAACAATTCTCGACCCGATTAAACCCGTGGCACCTGTAATTAATACTTTCATTTATAATTTAAAGTTGGAGTAAATATAATTTAATTGATTAATTTTGCGTGAATTTTTATCGCATTTATCATGAATAATAAAATCAAAATTACAAGAATTGAAAAAAGTAAAATTCAAGATGTAGATTTTAGTAATTTTTCTTTTGGTTCAGTGTTTACGGATCATATGTTCGAATGTGATTTTATAAATGGTAAATGGGTAAACCCTACTATTAAGCCATATCAACCCATTTCTATTGAACCATCTGCAAGTGTTTTACACTATGGTCAAGCAATCTTTGAAGGGATGAAGGCGTACAAAGATGAAAATAATGAAGTATGGTTGTTTAGACCCGATCAAAATTTTGAGAGAATAAATAAGTCTGCTGTTAGAATGGCAATCCCCGAGTTTCCAAAGGAATTATTTTTTGAAGCATTGACAAAATTAGTTGATATTGACAGGGATTGGGTAAAATATGGTGAAGGAAGATCAATGTATATAAGACCTTTTGTTATAGGAAATGAGTATGCAATTCAAGCAGTACCATCAAAAAATTATAAGTTTATGATTATTTGTGCCCCAGCTACTCTTTACTACACAAAAAAACTAAAAGTTTTGGTCGCTGATAAATACAGTAGGGCTGCATCAGGTGGAGTTGGCTATGCAAAAGCAGCAGGAAATTACGCTGGACAATTTTATCCAACAAACTTGGCTAAAGAG
Organism: Flavobacteriaceae bacterium; assembly: GCA_002691265.1. Lineage (GTDB taxonomy): Bacteria > Bacteroidota > Bacteroidia > Flavobacteriales > Flavobacteriaceae > MED-G13. Next base: position 9,392 of record NZHJ01000009.1, read on the forward strand.
CAGGGTTTTGACCAAGTTGTTTGGACAGATTCTAATGAACATAGCTACTTAGAAGAGGCCGGCACCATGAATATATTCTTTAGAATAAATAATACTTTGATTACTGCTCCGACAACAGATACAATTTTAGATGGGGTAACCAGAAAAAGTATCATTCAAATTGCAAAGGATAATGAGATTAACGTGGAAGTGAAAAAATTGAAAGTTGAAGAATTAAAAAATGCAGCCAAAAATGGAACGCTTAAAGAAATTTTTGGAGCTGGAACTGCAGCGGTTGTAAGTCAAATAAAAGCCTTTCAACACAAAGGAGAATTATTTGAACTAGAAGAGCAAAATGATTCCTATGCTGAAAAATTAAAATCTATTTTAGTTGGGATACAAACAAATAAGCTGGAGGATAAACACAGCTGGAGATATAAAGTTTAGCCCTCTAAAACCCCCTTTATATTTGGTTTAAAATAATTAGGCCCCTTTAGTACTTTCCCATCTTCTCTGTAAATTGGCTTTCCATCAGCACCTAATTTACTCATATTACTATTTTGAATTTCACTAAATATTTCATCGATTTTGTGTTGCATACCATGTTCAATTATGGTTCCACAAAGAATGTAAAGCATATCTCCTAGTGCATCTGCAACTTCTACCATGTCATTATTGTTTGCAGCTTCAAAATATTCTTCATTTTCCTCCTTCATTAAATTAAATCTTAATTTATTTTTATCTGTACCAAGATCAGCTTTAGGTTCGTCTAAGTAATCAAGTTTAAATGCTTTATGAAATTCTTTAACAGCTAATATTTTATCCTTCATGGCATTAAATTATTTTAATATTTATTAGTTTCGCAAAAAAAATGTTTTCACAAGGTCAATTAGTTTTTGCAGTATTGTTCACAATATGTTTTTCTATAATACTATTTATGGCGTATAAGAAAGATGCTAAACTTCACAAAAAATACTATAAAGGAAGTGCTTGGGTACTATTAGCCTTCATAGCTTTTATAGGATTAATAGCAACAATAAAATTTATTTTTGTCTAGCTATTTTTTAATCTAATAGTCCAAATTCTTCACTATACTTAAGCATCTGATATTCAAAACTATTAACATATTTTATCTGAATATCAACTAATTCATTTTTATCGTTATAGACTGGAATCAGCTCTGGATTTACAAAGCCTGAGTATGCAGCCCCTTTAAATTTTTTATTTCTCTCAAGAATTTCAGCATGGAGATCTTGATCAACCTTCACTCCATAACCTTCTACCAATTTTTCTGCAGCTTCATAATCTCCCTCTGATTTAATTCTTTGGGTTTCTCTTAATAATTCCCCAAACAAATCTCTCAACTTATCATAATCGTTGATATTAAAGTAGGTTTTACCGTCTCTCGATATCTTTTCAATAACATTTTCTGAAAGACCTCTTTCATACACCCACTCACTAACCCATTTTCTATTCCTCATGTGAGCCTGCTCAACGTCGTCACCTAAATTTAATCTTATCAATTGTGTCATCATACCATTTCGAATATAACCATCATAAGATGCTTTGCCAACAGCTTTCCAATCGTCAACTAGACCAAGCTCTTGAATTTTTGAATTATAAACATAATATAAGGCAAGTAGGTCAGCTCTTCCCTCTTCCATTGTTGATCTGTAAGTTTTGAGGGTTTCACTTGGTGTACCAACTCCAGGCATAATTTGACCAGAAGCATGTCCAATGACTTCGTGTAAAGCGGTATGCATATCACCAGATAATGCACCATACTTCATTTCTAGCTCTAATTCCTCTTCATCGTTTACAAACTCTTCTAGTCTTCCAGAACTACCAGCATTGTTGTAAGCATTTTTAATATTTCCCAGTGAGACCGATTTACTTCCAACTGATGCTCTAATCCAGTTAGCATTTGGTAAATTCACTCCAATTGGTGTACTCGGAGATGCGTCACCAGCCTCCCCAGCTACATTAACAGTTTTGTAACTTACTCCTACAACATTTGCTTTCTTATGCTCTTCCATCAAGGTTGTATTATCTTCAAACCACTGAGCATTTTCAGATAAAACGGACATCTTTCTTGACATATCAAAATCATTTATTTGAACTATATTTTCAAAAGAACCCCTCAATCCAATTGGATCGTTATAAACTTCGATAAATCCATTGATATAATCTATATTTCCATCAGTGGCTTTTGTCCATGCCACGCAGTAATCATCCCAGGTTTTTAAATCTCCTGTTCTGTAGTATTCAGCTAAAATTCTTAAGGCATCTCCTTGAGGTTTATTTTCAGCTACATCCGCAGCCTTGTTAATCCATTTTATAATCTCTTTAATTGACTCACCGTAAAGGCCGTTTTCACTGTATACAACTTCTTTAACCTCACCGTTTTCTTTAATCAACTTTGAAT
>NZHJ01000010.1 GCA_002691265.1 Flavobacteriaceae bacterium
CAGCTGGTGCATCTGCAAAAGCAAATGAACCTCCAGGCAAACCTGTCACAGTGGCCATCGCTCCATCACAAGTAGCCGTTAACTCAAATGAAGAATCGTTTGGGTCCCCAAAATTAATTCTAATATCGTCTGAAACTATACAATCCTGATCATAAACCTCAACAGTATATATTCCAGTTTGAGAAGATGTAATATTTAAAAAGGAATCATTTTCGCCAAGAACCTGACCATCTAAATACCATTCAAATGAAGCAGTCTCTGATTCATATTGACTATTTATAAGTATGGGTAAAACATCACTACATAATTCTATAACATCTTCCTCAATTATAATTGTTGATCCATCTTCCTCATATTCAACAACTGATTCAACGTTAAATGGAGGTTCTTCAACATTAATTATTATCTCATCTTCAACAACTATTGGATTTCCGGTACAAGTTGTATATGTGACCTTTGCAGTATAGGAAGTTGTTTCTGTTGGCAATACTTCAAAATCTTGTTCGGTAGATATTACGTCCCCATTTAAATCCAGCCATTCAAATTCAATTATACTATCTCCAACCGGCGTAAATCTCCATGCCTCCTCTTGAGTAGTCCAAGGACTGTCAGAACTATTTCTTCCAGGAGGTACATAACCTTGTGTACCTGAGTCATTTTGGATTCCAACAGCTGCTACTCCCCCTTGCCACGAATTACATGTCGGCTTATTCTGTATGTAGATGTCTATAACATTAGTTGTTTCATACATCACGATCATGTGTGTAGCTAATAAATCACCACAACTGTACATTTCAACATTATAAAAGCTAACTGCAAGTACTCGATTTGGATACTCACCAATTATTTCCCATCTTATTTCTTCTCCGTCAGAAGATGCTGGATTAATATCATGAACTGGTGAAAAAATATTCCCCTCACCAATAGCATCTGGACTGTTGGTGGGTATGTTATCACCATTAGAAAAAGCCCATCCATTGGTTGAATCACCGGCGTTAACATCAAATCTTACCAACCCGTTTGATCCAACCTGAAATTGTTGTTCAAGATTTCCAAAAAAACAGAAATCAAATGGTAAGGCTTGAGGTGAGTCCCATGCATCATCAATATTTGTATTCACTGAATTTGATAAACCTTGAAAAGGGAATGGTGGAACAAAAGCTATTTCAACGACTTCATACAAATCAGTTTCACCTATTTCTAAAAAATCTGCACTTAGCTGAACTAATTCAGGACACTCAAGGTTAATATCCTCACCAGCGCTCACGTAAGGATTCCCAGGTGTGGTAGCCCCAGCAATGACCTGAACTTCAGCAATATTTGAAGTACAATCATTATAATCAGTTATTTGAAGGGTAACGTTGTGTAAGCCTGCAGTTGAGTATGAATGTTGAACATTCTCTCCAAACAATATTGTTCCATCATCAAGATTCCATTCATATGTTGCGTTATTTGCATTGCCAGCGGAGAACCCTCCAATGCCTGTAAAATCAATAGTCTGATCTAGATCTACCTCAATTGATCCATCAATATTAACTCCAGGATTAGAGTCAATAGCAGCTGTTACGTCTTGACATGGTTCAAAACAACTAATTGTTGCTTCCCATCCACTCGCTTGTGCAGCACCATTACTAAAAAATTGAATGGTTAAACATCCACTTGGATTATCAGCTACAATAAAACCTGGACTAGAAGATGCACTTGTTCCTGAAAACATTCCAAATTCCTCAGCCGATGTACTATCTCCATTATATATTATTAAACCATCACCATTCCCATTTTGTACAGGTTGCGTTGTAAATGATTGAAAATCTAATTCGATTACTTGAACATCATTTTCAGGACAAATTGTTATTGTAAAATCTTCATTTGCTGCATATACCCCAGAAGGGCCACCAGAATCGTAAAAAGTACCTGAACATGTATTAACTGTACCTCCGTCACTTATCAAAATTTCTTGAGAAAATAGTCCAGTTGAAAAGAGAAATAAAACCAAAAAAGATATTTTAACCTTGTTCATCATTTTAATCTTTTTGGAATTATGTTGATTATGTAGTCTGTTCCATCAACCCTGTAAATTTGAGATTTGAATGATTCAAAATCAAAATCATAAAATAGAGGATTAAAATTATACTTGTTAAATATTTGAGATGAATTAGAATTCGTTATTGAACTTAATTTTGGAAATTTTTCATAGGGAAAATATCTTTTGGTGAGAATTTGAACACGATTCCTTAAAATATCTTTTATGTTTTGTTCTAATGCCTTGACATTAATGATTCTATAATAGGCTTCTTCGCCAAGAGCACTTTTAATAAAGCTAATCTCCTTATTAGTCAAGGGATTATCAACACTTTCACCTAATTCAATAATCCATGGATTATGTTTATCAGATTGAGAAAAAATAAACGAAAATGTAAAAAATAATGGTAATAATACGAAATACTTAAGCTTCATTAATCAAATCTGTAAATGGCTAATTTAATTTATTTTTTTTAATTAGAATTCTCGAAATTTTTTCTGAATATTTTTTTCTTAAAAAATCTTCTTTATATTAGGCATGATAATTGTTTATTTAGAATTTATATTTAAAAAACTTAGTTATGAGGATTAATGATAAAATAGTTCTTACTGATGAAGAGATTGGCGATGATCACATTTCCACTTCAGATTTTACCCCAATTAGAGACGACGCGTTTGATAAAAGTGATGAAGAGAAAATCTCTATAATTCAAGAACATGTAAAAGAAATCATGTTGACTTTAGGTTTGGACTTAACCGATGATAGTTTAAGAGGCACTCCGAAAAGAATAGCAAAATCTTATGTTAATGAACTGTTTTATGGTCTTAATCCAAAAAACAAGCCTAAGGCTTCTACATTTGACAACAAGTATAATTATAGTGAAATGCTTGTTGAGAAAGATATCACTCTTTATTCTACTTGTGAACACCATTTTTTACCCATTGTTGGTAAAGCACACATTGCATATATCTCAAGCGGTAATGTAATTGGATTATCAAAAATGAATAGAATTGTTGAATATTATGCCAAAAGACCTCAGGTCCAAGAAAGACTGACTAAACAAATAGTCAAAGAACTCCAAGAAGCACTTGGAACAGATGATGTTGCTTGTGTAATTGATGCAAAACATTTGTGTGTAAATTCTAGAGGTATTAAAGACGTTAATTCCAGTACCGTTACAAGTGAGTTTGGTGGCAAATTTAAATACGACAGTAATACTAAAGACGAATTCTTAAAATATATTCAATTAGATACTTCTTTCAATGGAATTTAAAATGTAATTTTATTACATGCAATCCGTTGTTCAAAATTTAAAGATATATAACAGTATTTCTGGAAAAAAAGAGTTTTTTTCATCTGTTATAGATAACTATGTTGGTATGTATGTTTGCGGACCAACGGTTTACAGCAATGCACATTTAGGTAACTTAAGAACCTTCACATCCTTTGATATAATTTACAGGTATCTAACCTATTTGGGATACAAAGTTAGATATGTGCGTAATATAACTGACGTTGGTCATTTAGAAAATGACGAAGATCAGGGTGAGGATAGAATCAGCAAAAAAGCAAGACTTGAAAATTTGGAACCTATGGAAGTCGTCCAAAAATATACATATGATTTTCACGAAACCGTCAGAAAATTTAACCTACTACCCCCAAGTATTGAGCCAACTGCAACTGGCCATATTCTTGATCAAATTAAATTAATTCAAAAGATAATTGATGAAGGTATTGGTTATGTAGTAAATGGATCTGTTTATTTTGATGTTTTTGAATACAGTAAGTCTAATAATTACGGGATTTTAAGTAAAAGGAATTTGGAAGATTTGATTCATAACACGAGATCATTAGATGGACAATCAGATAAAAAGAATCCACAAGACTTTGCTTTATGGAAAAAAGCTGAACCAAAACATATAATGAAATGGGACTCTCCTTGGAGTGAAGGATTCCCAGGGTGGCATATTGAATGTACTGCGATGAGTAATAAATATTTAGGAGATATGTTTGATATTCATGGAGGTGGAATCGATTTGAAATTTCCTCATCATGAATGTGAAATAGCTCAGTCAAACGTATGTTTTGGGACAAACGCAGCAAACTACTGGATACATGCAAACATGTTAACCTTGAATGGTCAAAAAATGTCAAAATCGACAGAAAACAATATTCTTCCTGATGAAATTTTTTCTTCAGGATCTCCGTTACTATCTAAAACTTTTTCAGAATCCACTGTAAAATTTTTCATGTTACAGGCTCATTACAGGAGTGTTTTAGATTTAAGTGATGACGCTTTACTAGCTTCTGAGAAAGGATTCAATAAAATCATTGGTGCAATTAATATTCTTGAAAATTTTAAAAGCTACAGTGACAAAACAACCGATTTTGATGTTGAAAAATGGGTGAAAGGCTGCTATGATGCGATGAATGATGATTTCAACACACCTATATTAATCGCAAATATATTTGAAGCTGTAAAATTTATTAATAAAATAAAAGCTGGGAGTGCAAAGATTTCTGAGAAAGGTTATAAAATGTTATCNGAGACGATGGATTCCTTTGTTTTTGATGTTATGGGGCTTAAGAAAACAAATGCTTTACAAAAAGGTAATGAAAAACTAGATGATGTTATTGATATTATTTTGGAATTAAGAAATGATGCTAGAAAAAATAAAGATTTTTCTCTTAGCGATAAAATCAGAGATATGTTAAAGAATAAAGGGATTTCTATAAACGATTCTGATAAAAATTCGTCATATACAATAGATTAGAAAATGAGATTTTTAATTTTCCCTTTTATTTTGATGATAAAATTTTACCAAAGAGCTATTTCACCTTATTTGCCGGCAACCTGTAGATATCAACCCACATGTTCTCACTACTCAATAGAAGCTCTTCAAAAACATGGGTTGTTGTTCGGATCTTATCTAGCTGTCAAAAGAATTTTAAGTTGTCACCCCTGGGGAAAATCGGGTTATGACCCTGTCCCTGAAAAATTTAAAAGAAAATAATTATGGAGATATTACAATTTGTTTGGGATCCTACGTCTGAAGGTATTACAATCTTCGGAAAATTTACAATTTATTATTACAGTCTAATGTGGATGTTAGCTTTCATTTTAGGCTTTTATATAATGCAAATTATTTATAAGAAAGAGGGCTTATCCATGGAAAAGCTTGACTCACTTTTTGTTTANACCATTTTAGGAACTATGATTGGGGCCAGATTGGGTCATGTAATCTTTTATCAAATTGAACTTTTTGATCAAGATTTTTTCAGTGTATTTCTTCCATTTAGATTTAATCCAACTTTTGAGTTTACGGGTTTCAGAGGATTAGCAAGCCATGGCGCAGCTATAGGTATTATTACGGCTATGTATTTATATAACTCAAGAATATTAAAAAAATCTGTGCTTTGGATTCTAGACAGGATTTTAATTCCTGTTGCTATTGGAGGTGCTTTCATAAGAATTGGTAATTTCTTTAATTCAGAAATCGTTGGAAAGGAAACTGATAGTCCATTTGGAGTTGTTTTCTCAAAACTTGGAGAAGATTTTGCTCGCCATCCAGCACAACTTTATGAGGCCTTTAGTTATATTATTATATTTTTTATTGTAGCTCATATATATTGGAGAACTGAAAAAATTAAAAAGACAGGATATTTATTTGGCCTTTTCTTTGTTCTTTTATGGGTAAGTAGGTTTATAGTTGAGTTCTTTAAGCAAGCTCAAGTTGACGGTAGAGAGGATTGGATATTTGGAATGAACACCGGTCAAACTCTTAGCATTCCGTTTATTTTAGTTGGTCTTTATCTTATGTTTAAAAAAACTGTTAAATCTTGATGAACAAGTTATTTAGAATAACCGCCTTGTTAGAGGGTGTATCTTACATACTTCTACTTTTTATAGCTGTACCAATTAAGTACTTATTTAATGATCCAAGCTATGTAAAACTGTTAGGAATGCCACACGGAATATTATTTATCGCCTACATTTTTTTTTCAATAGCAGGGAAATTTAAATATAAATGGGGGTACAAAGATTTTTTTATAATTTNTTCTGCTTCTTTAATTCCCTTTGGAACCTTTTATGTGGATAATAAATACTTAAAATAAGAGATNTNTTAATCTCTNTATTTTTTAAGTGTATCTTTCATTATNGGAGTAGCAACAAANACAGATGAGTANGTTCCAACTAAAACTCCAACAATAAGAGCAAATAAAAGTCCTCTNAGCGAATCNGCTCCGAATGTAAACATGGCTAATAATACAACNANTGTTGTNAAAGAAGTATTCAANGTTCTNGATAAAGTACTNTTCAGGGCTGAGTTTACNGTTTTTTCAAATTCCCANGTGGAGTGTTCNTTTAAAAATTCTCTAATTCTATCAAACACNACNACNGTNTCATTCAANGAGTAACCAATTACTGTAAGNATAGCTGCAATAAATGCTTGGTCAATTTCCATACTAAAAGGCATAAACTTATANGTCANTGAGAAAATACCCAAAACGATTAGNACATCATGNAAGACNGCAGCTACTGCACCAAGTGAGAATTGCCATTTCTTGAACCTNACTAATATGTAAAGAAAAACAACNATNAACGATCCTAAAATAGCCCAAAATGATGATTGTTTAATATCNTCAGCTATNGTNGGACTTACCTTACCAGACATCATTTTTCCAACATTATTTTCAGCATCTAAAAACTGGTTATATGTATATCCATCCGGAAGATAACTTTCTAAGGATTCAAAAAGTTTTGATTGTACTTCTTCGTCAGCAGCAGCTGAGTTTTCATCAACTTTGTATTTTGTAGAAATTTTAAGCTGATTTGGACCACCTATGGTCTTTATTTCAGAGCTTCCGAAAACTAAATCAGTAGATTTTTTGACTTCTTCTGTATTTACATCATTTGCAAATCTAACAGTGTATGTTCTACCTCCAACAAAATCAATACCTTCATCTAACCCGGTACTAAATAGAGAAAATATTCCAGAAGCTATAAGTACCCCGGAAATCAAATATGTAAGTTTTCTCCTGCTCAAGAAATCTATATTTAAGTTTCTGAATAAACCTTTGGTTAATGGGGTTGAAAAACTAAGCCTTGATCCTCTGTTAACATCCCAATTAATTAGTAGTCTTGAAATAAAGATTGCTGTAAATAATGAAGTTATAATTCCAATTAAAAGAGTTGTAGCAAATCCTTTAATTGGACCTGTACCAAATGTATAAAGAATCAATGCGGTTAATCCTGTTGTAATATTAGCATCCAATATTGAAGATAATGCATTTTGATATCCGTCAGAAATAGCCGGTTTTTCCTTTTTACCTCTATATAGCTCTTCTCTAACCCTCTCATAAATTAGAACATTAGCATCTACCGCTATACCTATGGTTAAAACTATACCTGCAATTCCAGGAAGAGTCAACACAGCACCCAGACCAGACAAAATTCCAAAAATTAATACGATATTAAGCACCAATGCGATATTAGAGTATAAACCAACTTTTCCATAATAGAACATCATCCAAACCAATACAAGGATAAGTGCAATCATAAATGAATTTGTACCCGATTCAATGGCTTCTTGTCCAAGAGAAGGACCAACCTCATCAGCTTGAACAATGTCAGCAGAAGCTGGCAACTTACCAGCTCTTAAAACATTAGCTAAATCGATAGCTTCATTTAAATCAAATGCACCAGAAATCTCACTATTTCCACCAGAAATTGGCCCACTAGTTACTCCAGGAGCGGAATAAACAATATCATCTAAAACTATCGCAATCTGTGAGCTTTGACTGTAAGCATTTCCGGTCATTTCTTCCCATATCTTTGCACCTTTAGTATTCATTTGCATACTGACTGTAGGAGTAACACCGTCAACTGAATATGATTGTCTCGCATCAGTTATTACGGACCCACTTAATTGAGGTGTGTTTTCTCTATTTCCCTTAAGTGCATATAGAGCAGCTATCTCCTCTCCTTCTTCAGACATCTGAGGGATTCCCCATAAAAATTTAACATATCTTTGAGATGGCTGAAGTAAAGATTTTACATCAGGGTCTGAAAGATATTCAGAAATTATATTTGTGTTTTTGGAATCAAACTGAGCTATTATTGGTCCACCTTGGTAACCTTGACCCTTAATAAGATCTAAAATTGGGTTCTTTTCAATCGCAATAGAATCATTATCAGATCCTAATAACTCTTCAACTTCACTTAATTCAGTTTTATCTGCCGTTTTATTTGAAGTTTTAGATTTGATTATTTCATTTGCCTGTATAATAAATGATAAAAACTCTTCACCTTTAAATGCATCCCAAAATTCTAATTGTGCAGTACTTTGTAATAAACCTTTTACTCTTTCAACATCTTTGGCCCCCGGTAGTTCAACTAAAATTCTACCAGAATTTCCAAGTCTTTGAATATTTGGCTGTGTAACTCCAAACTTGTCTATTCTTTTTCTCAGAACTTCGAATGCTGAAGTAACTGATTCATCAATTTTTGTTTTTAAGATTGGCTGAACTTCCTCATCAGACATATCAAAATTAATTTCTTCACTGAGGGTTCTGTTGGCAAATATATCTGGAGAAGCTAGTTTGGTATCTCCTTTAATGTTATCGAAAGCAATAAAGAAATCTTCCAGATAAGTATTTTGACTATTTTTTTGCATTTCTTCAGCATCAAGAAGAGCTTTATTAAAAATTGGATCTTTACTATTATTAGATAAGTTTTGTAAAATGTCTTTAACCGATATTTGAAGAATTACATTAATTCCGCCCTTTAGATCTAGTCCAAGGTTCATTGCTCTATCTTTTACCTCGTCATATGTATATTCAGCGATTCCAATGTTAAAAACAGGCATATTTGATAAAGAATCTAAATAGTTTATTTTTTGCTGATTTCTTTTTTTATCAAAATCAATTTCTTCTTCGCTAATTTTGGTAATAGCGAATTCATTTGCTTTATTTTCTATCTGATTAGATTTAAATGTAAATGATAACTGGAATATACTTACAAGCCCAAAAAGAAGTGCGAATAACTTAACTAATCCTTTATTTTGCATAACATAGTCTTTATAAAAAAGTGGTGCAAATATATAATTTCAGATATTAACTGACAACAGATTGCACCATTAATTGATTCAAGAATTTTGTTGAGTAATTTATAAACCTAAAAGAGAATTTGTCTTTGAGACACCTTCGGCACTTTCAGTTAAGTGATTTAAATCAGCTGAATCAAGGTCTAATTCAATTATTTTTTCAATACCGTTTCTTCCTAATATAACAGGGACACCAATACATAAATCATGAAGTCCGTACTCACCTTCAAGAAGTGCTGAACAAGGAAATATTTTCATATGATTACAAGCAATAGATTGAACAAGAGAACTTACTGCTGCACCAGGAGCATACCATGCTGACGTCCCCAATAATTTGGTTAATGTTGCTCCACCAACTTTAGTATCTTCCCTAACTTTATCTAATCTTTCTTCTGAAAGAAAGTTAGAAACCTTTATGCTATTTCTTGTAGCTTTTGAAATAAGAGGAACCATTCCCTTATCACTATGACCTCCAATCACCATACCATCTACATCACTTATTGGAGCATCAAGGGCCTCTGCAAGTCTATATTTAAATCTAGCAGAGTCTAAAGCTCCACCCATACCAATAATTCTATTTTTTGGTATCCCAGTTTTTTTATGAACTAAATAAGTCATCGTATCCATAGGATTACTAACTACTATTAAAATTGTATCAGGTGATTTTTCTAATAGTTTGGTACTAACCTCTTTGACAATTCCCGCATTAATACCAATTAGTTCTTCTCTGGTCATTCCTGGCTTTCTTGGAATACCTGAAGTTATAACACAAATATCACTATCAGCAGTTTTTGAATAATCATTTGTAGTTCCGATAATCTTAGTATCAAAATTATTCAAAGAGGCAGTTTGCATTAAGTCCATAGCTTTTCCCTCCGCAAAACCATCTTTGATATCTAAAATAACAACTTGTGATGCAAAATTCTTGATTGCTATATATTCTGCGCAGCTTGCACCTACTGCTCCAGCTCCAACTACTGTAACTTTCATAAAATTATTTTAAGCATCAATATTAGCATAGATTGCATTATTTTCAATAAATTCTCTTCTTGGAGGGACATCATCACCCATTAACATTGAAAAAATTCTATCGGCTTCAACACCATTTTCAATATCAACTCTCCTTAAAGTTCTAAATTCTGGGTTCATGGTAGTTTCCCATAATTGAGAAGCATTCATCTCACCAAGTCCTTTGTATCTTTGAACCTTACATCCATCTCCAAACTTCATCATAACACCATCTCGTTGATCATTATTCCATGCATATTCTTTTTTTGTACCTTTTTTCACAAGATAAAGTGGAGGTGTAGCAATATACACATGACCATTTTCCACTAATTCCTTCATATATCTAAAGAAAAATGTTAAAATTAAAGTTGAAATATGACTACCATCAATATCCGCATCACACATAATTACAACTTTATGATATCTTAATTTTTCTATATTAAGTGCCTTACTGTCCTCTTCAGTTCCAATAGTAACACCAAGAGCGGTGAAAATATTTCTTATTTCCTCATTTTCAAAAACTTTGTGCTGCATGGCTTTTTCAACGTTAAGTATCTTACCTCTTAATGGTAATATTGCTTGAAAAGCCCTATCTCTTCCTTGTTTGGCAGTACCACCTGCTGAGTCACCCTCAACTAAGAAAACCTCACATTTAGCAGGATCTTGCTCAGAACAATCTGAAAGTTTTCCCGGAAGACCTCCAATACTCATGACCGATTTTCTCTGAACCATCTCACGAGCCTTTTGAGCTGCATGTCTTGCCTGAGCAGCTAAAATAACCTTCTGAACAATCGTTTTTGCATCCTCAGGGTGCTCCTCCAGATAATCACTGAGCATTTCAGAAACGGCTTGACTTACACAAGCTGAAACTTCTTTATTCCCAAGTTTTGTTTTGGTTTGACCCTCAAATTGAGGTTCAGCTACTTTAACCGAAATTATAGCGGTTAAACCTTCTCTAAAATCATCTCCTGAAATTTCAAATTTTAATTTATCTAACATTCCTGATGTCTCAGAGTATTTTTTTAGAGTATGTGTTAATCCTCTTCTGAAACCACTTAAATGAGTTCCACCCTCATGTGTATTAATATTATTTACATAGGAATGTAAATTTTCAGAGTATGAGGTGTTATAAATCATAGCCACCTCAACAGGAACACCATTCTTTTCTCCTTCAAAAGCGATAACATCTTTCATTATCGGCTCTCTTGTTTCATCTAAGAATTTGATGAATTCTACTAACCCATCCTTTGAATAAAACTCTTCATAAACATCATTTCCATCTTTGTCTTTATTTCTCTTGTCTGTTATTGTTATCGTGATTCCTTTATTTAAAAAAGATAACTCCCTGAGTCTAGTTGCTAATATGTCGTAGCTATATGTATTTACATCTTGAAATATGGTCTTATCAGGCAAAAAAGTAACTATTGTTCCTGTTTTATCTGATGTGCCTACTTCTTTTACTGGTTCTACAGATTTTCCTTTTTGGTATTCCTGCTCCCAAATCTTACCGTCACGATGAACAGTAGCAACAAGTTTTTCAGAAAGAGCATTTACACAACTTACACCAACTCCGTGTAGACCACCTGAAACTTTATAGGAATCTTTGTCAAATTTACCTCCAGCTCCAATCTTCGTCATAACAACCTCTAATGCGGAAACACCTTCTTTCTTGTGCATTCCAACGGGAATACCTCTACCGTTATCTTCTGTTGTTACAGAATTATCTTCATTAATTGTAACCGAAATTCTATCACAGTGTCCAGCCATAGCTTCATCAATAGAATTATCTACAACTTCATAAACTAGATGATGAAGTCCTCTAGAACCTACATCTCCAATATACATTGAAGGACGCATTCTGACGTGCTCCATCCCCTCCAGCGCCTGTATACTATCCGCTGAATATTTAGCTTGATTTTCACTCATAATTGATTGTAAAATAGTTAGTTATATTCTAGTTAAAAAACAAATGATATTGAACTAGAAAAATATTACCTTCAAATATACAAAAAAACAATCTCCAACAGATTAAAAGTCGGTAAAAATAAAGGACAAGTTATTAACAATTTTTACCCTAAAATTTGATGTTAATAAGCATCTTGATGAACCTTGGAAATTGCTCTTCCTGATGGTTCATTAACTAATCTAAATGCTTCATCCCATTCTAGTGCTATTTTAGTACTACAAGCAACTGAGGGTTCCTGTGGTACTGACATAGCTGCTGTATTCGATGGGAAATGACTAGAAAATTGAGATCTATAATAATATTCCTCCTTTGTTGTTGGAGTCTTTATTGGAAATTTAATTTTTGCATCTTTCATCTCTTGATCAGATATCTTTTCCTCCACAACTTCTTTGAGGGTGTCAATCCAACTATATCCAACACCATCACTAAATTGTTCTTTTTGTCTCCATAAAATATCCTCTGGAAGATAGTCTTCGAAGGCTTTTCTTAAAACCCATTTCTCCATTCTCTCCCCATTAATCATTTTATCTTTTGGGTTTAACGACATAGCAACATCAATAAATTCCTTGTCAAGAAAAGGAACCCTTCCTTCAACTCCCCAAGCAGCTAAACTTTTGTTAGCTCTTAAACAATCGTACATGTGCAATTTCTTTAGTTTCCTTACTGTTTCATCATGAAAATCTTTCGAGCTTGGTGCTTTGTGAAAATATAAGTAACCACCGAATAACTCATCAGCACCTTCTCCAGAAAGAACCATTTTAATCCCCATAGACTTAATCACTCTAGCCATTAAGTACATAGGAGTTGAAGCTCTCACAGTAGTAATATCATAAGTTTCTAAATTATAAATAACATCTTTTATAGCATCAAGTCCTTCTTGAATTGTAAATTTTATCTCGTGATGAACTGTTCCAATGTGATCAGCAACTTTTCTTGCTGCAGCTAGATCTGGGGAACCTTCTAATCCCACCGAAAAAGAATGCAGTTGAGGCCACCAAGCTCTTTGTTTGTCATCGCTCTCAATTCGCTTTTCAGAATATTTTTTTGCGATGGCAGACGTAATTGAGGAATCTAACCCACCTGAAAGTAGAACACCATAAGGGACATCAGACATTAATTGTCTTTTAACAGCATTTTCCAATGAATCTCTAAGATTATTAATACTTGTTTCAGCATCTTTCACATTATCAAAATCTTCCCAATCTCTTGAATACCATTTTTCAAATTTGTTTTTTGAACTGGTCAAAAATTGGCCTGGGGGAAACAATTCGATTTTTTCACATTGCCCCTCTAGTGCCTTTAATTCAGATGAAACATAGAAAACAGCATTTTTATCCCAGCCGATATACAATGGAATAATACCCATGTGATCTCTTGCTACAAAATATTCATCTTTTAGGGAGTCATAAATTGTAAATGCAAAAATACCGTTGAGCTTATCTAAAAAGTTAGGACCATATTTTTCATATAATGGTAAAATTACCTCACAATCACTTTTAGTAGCAAAACAATATTCAGGAAATTCAAGCCTTAATTCTTTATGGTTGTATATTTCGCCATTTGCTGCTAAAACATATCTGTCGTCTTGACTAAACAATGGTTGCTGACCTGAAGATGGGTCTACAATAGCCAATCTCTCATGAGCAATAATTGTGGATTTATTTGAATAGATACCACTCCAATCAGGACCCCTATGTCTTATTTTTTTGGCCATTTCTAAAACCTTAGGTCTTAATTGGCTATCATTTTTGGTTTCAAAAGCACAAACTATACCACACATAATTTAAATTTTTAATAAAAAAACATAATAATATTATATTAATAAACTTAATTATTAAAAATGATTGCAAATATTAACTAATTATTTGTAATTAAAATAAAAATGTAATAAAATAAATAAAGCTAGATTAAACTGGTTAATTATTGTAAGTTAGGGGATGTTAAGATATTTGTGGGTTTGAAGCGATATCTTCCATTTTGGATTCTTTTTTATAAAATCAACCATTAAAGGTATCATCTCTTCTCGCTTACCCCATTCTGGCTGAAGATATAAAATTGCATTTTTATTTACTTTTTTTGCCTCTTTCTCAGCAAATTTAAAATCATGGTTGTTATATATTATTATTTTTAACTCATTAGCATTATTGTAAGCATCCTGAATTGGAAGTTTAGCTTTTTTTGGTGATAAACAAATCCAATCCCAAAAGCCTGTTAAAGGGTAGGCTCCAGAGGTTTCAATGTGTGTTTTTTTACTAAGCCTTTTTAGTGCTTTTGTTAATGGATTCATATTCCACATCAAAGGCTCACCACCGGTAACTACCACACAGTCTGAAAACCCCACTGATTTTTTAACTATTTCTTCAACCGAAATAATTGGGTGACTATTTTCATCCCAGCTTTCTTTGACATCGCACCAATGACAACCAATATCGCAACCACCAGTTCGAATAAAATATGAAGCCATACCTTTGTGGTATCCTTCACCTTGAATGGTATAGAATGCCTCCATGATCGGAAGTGATTCACCTTTTTCTAAAAGCAACTTTGTCTTTTTGTCCATTACAGAACAAATATAAAAATCTTAATATCTATATTTACCAACATAATTAAATATTTATGATGAGTGATTCAGGAACAAGAATAAATAAATTTTTAAGTGAGGTTGGGTACTGCTCAAGACGACAAGCAGATGCGCTAATTGATCAAGGCAGAGTTTATGTAAACCGAAAGCCAGCTAAGATGGGCATGAAAGTTTCTGAAAATGATATGATTGAAGTTGACGGAGAAAAAATTAATCAATCAAAAAAGAAAAAAATATTCATTGCTTTAAACAAACCAAGAGGGGTTGTGTGTACAACTAATGCGGGAGTTGAAGAAAATAATATTATTGATTTTTTGAATTTTCCTGATAGGGTTTTTCCAATAGGTAGACTTGATAAATCAACCACAGGTTTAATACTACTTACCAATGATGGAGAAACTGCAAACAGGATTCTAAAAACAGCAAATAACAATGAAAAAGAGTACTTAGTTAAAGTGAATAGACCAATTCCAGAGTCAATTCTTAAAAAAATGAGCGAAGGAGTCCCCATTCTTGGTAAAGTTACAAGAAAATGTGTGGTTGAAAAAGTAAAAACAAATCAATTCAAAATCATATTAACTCAAGGATTAAATAGACAGATTAGAAGAATGTGTGATCACTTTGGCTACAAAGTTGTTTCACTTCAAAGAATCAGAATAATGAATATTAAACTTGATTTACCTGAAGGGAAATACAGACTTTTAAACGATCAAGAAGTTAAAAGATTAAAAAAATAAACTATGACTGAATTAATAAAAATAAATCAACTTGAAAATGAATTAACGAAACTCTCCAATAAATGGAGTATTAATGATAAATTTCTGATTTGTAAGTATGAATTTAAAAATTTCAATGATGCGCTTTCTTTCATGAATAAAGTTGGAGTAAAATGTGAGGAAATGGATCATCATCCCAAGTGGACTAATGTATATAATAGATTAGAAATTGAACTTTTCACCCACGATAAGGACGGTCTGACAATGAAAGATTTTGATTTAGCAATATTTATGGACCAAGAATTTGAAAGCTATGAATAAACTCACACCATTTCATTTAGCCATCCCGGTTGATAATATTCCTGTTTGTAGAAAATTCTATCGCACAGTTCTTGGATGTGAAGAAGGTAGAAGTAGTGAACACTGGGTAGACTTTAATCTCTTTGGCCACCAACTTGTTATTCATTATAAAGAAAAATCTAACGAAGAAATTCATACAAACCCTGTTGATGGTAAAAATGTACCGGTCCCTCATTTTGGAGTTGTGTTAGAATGGGACACATTTCATAAATTTTCTGACAACTTAATAAAAAAGGGAGTAGAATTTATAATTGAACCTTACATACGTTTTGAAGGTAAGCCAGGTGAACAAGCAACCATGTTTTTTATGGATCCTGCTGGCAATGCGCTAGAATTTAAATCCTTTAAAGACTTTAATCAAATCTTTGCCACTTAATCAACCTTTGTATGCTAACAAGGTGTTTTTTAACAACATTGCTATTGTCATTGGTCCGACACCTCCAGGCACAGGAGTAATATAACTAGACTTTTTAGAAACATTTTCATAATCAACATCCCCAACAATTTTATATCCTTTTTCAGAACCATCAGCGACCCTAGTTATTCCGACATCAACAATGACAGCACCATCTTTTACCATATCTTCTTTTACAAAATTTGGAACCCCCAATGCTGAAATTATTATATCAGCCTGTTTGATTAACTCTTCAATGTTTTCAGTCCTACTATGTGCAAGCGTAACAGTTGAATTCCCAGGATTAGACTTTTGACTCATTAAAATACTTATGGGTCTACCAACAATATCTGAACGACCAATAACAACTGTATGTTTTCCAGAGGTTTTAACATCATATCTTTTAAGAAGCTCCATAATTCCAAAAGGAGTTGCAGAAATAAAAGTCGGAAGACTAAGAGCCATTTTACCAAAATTTGTCGGATGAAAACCATCCACATCTTTGTCGGCATTAACAGCCATTAATATTTTTTGTGAGTCTATGTGTTTTGGTAAAGGCAGTTGAACAATATAACCGTCGATATTTTCATCATTATTCAACTCGTTTACTTTTTCAAGAAGTTCATTTTCAGATATAGACTCAGGAAGTTTTATGAGAGTAGACTCAAATCCAACTCTTTTACAAGCTCGAACTTTGCTGCCNACATATGTTAGACTAGCTCCATCGTCTCCAACAATAACCGCAGCTAAATGNGGGGGTCTTGCGCCTTTTGCAATAATCTCTTTTACAGAAACTGCAATTTCAGNTTTAATGTCGTTACTTNTTTTTTTTCCGTCTAAAACTATCATCTNCCTTTCATNTTTTGCATCATNTNCATCATTTTACCCTGACCCATTCCCTGCATCATCTTCATCATTTTACTCATTTGATTAAACTGCTTAATCAGTTGATTTATTTCTTCAACCGACCTTCCTGAACCTTTACTAATTCTCTTTTTTCGGGACTGATCTAAAATTGAGGGAAGNGCTCTTTCTTTTGGTGTCATAGAATTAATAATTGCNTCTATTGGTTTAAAAGATTCATTATCTATTTGCTCANCTGNTTGTTTCATCATTTTATTAGCCCCAGGAATCATACCAACTAAATCTTTCATGTCNCCCATCTTCTTTATCTGCTGAATCTGCTTCATAAAGTCATCTAAACCNAACTTGTTCTTAGCGATTTTCTTTTGAATTTTTCTAGCCTCTTCTTGATNAAATTGCTGTTGTGCTCTTTCAACAAGTGAAACNACATCACCCATTCCAAGAATTCTATCNGCCATTCTACTTGGATGAAAAACATCTAACGCATCCATCTTCTCACCTGTTCCAATGAACTTAATAGGTTTATCAACCACACTTTTGANGGATAAGGCAGCACCACCACGGGCATCACCNTCTAATTTGGTAAGAACAACTCCGTCAAAATCCAANACATCGTTAAATGCTTTNGCACTATTTACTGCATCCTGACCAGTCATAGAATCGACAACAAATAAAATTTCACTTGGCTTTATAGCCTTTTTAATATTTGATATTTCATTCATCATTTCTTCATCAATTGCCAACCTACCTGCTGTATCAATAATGATTAAATTATGACCTTTAGATTTTCCATNCNTAACCCCTGCNTTAGCAATTGCTACNGGATCTTTATTTTCTTCTTCAGAATATACCTCGATATCTAAATCTTTACCGAGTACATGTAATTGCTCAATNGCCGCAGGTCTGTANACATCACAGGCAACCATTAGTGGTTTTAATGATTTTTTCTTTCTAATATCGTTAGCAAGCTTTGCAGTAAAAGTAGTTTTACCAGATCCTTGTAGACCTGACATTAAAACTATGACAGGCTTATCNTTTAAGTTTATTTCAGATGTCTCTCCACCCATCAATTCNGNCAATTCGTCCTTTACNATTTTAACCATTAATTGACCAGGCTTAAGATTTGTTAAAACATCTTGACCAATGGCTTTTTCCTTAACTCTTTGGGTAAAATCTCTNGCTGTTTTAAAGTTTACATCGGCATCAAGNAGTGCACGCCTAACNTCTTTTAATGTTTCTGCAACATTAATTTCAGTTATACTNCCATGNCCCTTTAAGACTTGTAGAGCTTTATCTAATTTTTCACTNAGATTANTAAACATACTNTAAAATAAAAAATTTAAAATTCATATTAAAATTACATTCTATCAACTACACCAATACCCAAAAGTGATAGTGCATTTTTTATTGTTATTCCAACTAATTTTGAAAGCTCAACTCTAAATGTTTTCTTGTCTTCAAAAGCAGATTTTAAAATNGGTAAAGATTGATAAAATGAATTAAATGATTTTACCAAATCGTAAACATAATTAGCTACTAGTGCTGGATTATGNGAGCTTGCAGCACCACTGATAACTGAAGGAAATAAATCAATTTGTTTTATCAATTCTTTTTCCTTGTCTTCCANTTTTCTGTCATATTTATCTTTTGACAANTCAAAATTNNTACCNNTAAGAATCGATTGAATTCTTGCNTAAGAGTATTGAATAAACGATGCNGTATTTCCTTGAAAATCTACTGATTCTTTAGGATCGAAAAGAATTCTTTTTTTAGGATCAACTTTTAGAATATAATACTTTAGTGCGCCGAGACCAACTGTNCTATAGACATTGNTTTTTTCATCTTCAGAAAGACCGTCNAGCTTTCCTAAATTTTTTGAAATCTCTTCTGCGGTACTATTCATCTCTTGCATCAAATCATCAGCATCAACAACACTACCTTCTCTACTTTTCATTTTACCACTTGGTAAATCTACCATTCCATAGCTTAGGTGAAATAAATTTTCAGACCATGAAAAACCAAGTTTTTTAAGTATTAAAAAAAGAACTTTAAAATGATAGTCCTGCTCATTACCCACGGTATAAACCATTGAGTTAATATCAGGGCAATCTTTTACTCTCTGCACGGCAGTACCAATATCTTGAGTCATATAAACAGCAGTTCCATCAGCACGGAGTACAATCTTTTCATCTAGTCCATCTTCAGTTAGATCACACCAAACTGAGCCATCGTCTTTTTTGTAAAAAATACCTGATTTTAATCCGCTTGAAATAAATTCTTTACCTAACAAGTACGTGTCACTTTCATAATAATAACTATCAAAGTCAACACCTAAATTTTTGTAAGTTTCTTCAAACCCTTCATACACCCAGCCATTCATTTTTTTCCAAAGCTCTACCACATCTTTATCACCAGACTCCCATTGAATTAGCATTTCTTTTGCTCTTAGTAGAATGGGGGCATTTTGCTTAGCCTCATTTTCGACAACCCCACCTTTTACTAGCTCTTCAACTTCTTTTTTATAAACCTGGTCAAATTTGATGTAATAATCTCCAACAAACTTATCTCCTTTCAAATTGGTACTGGCCGGAGTTTCACCATTACCATAATCTATCCAAGCAATCATACTTTTACAAATATGAATTCCTCTATCATTTATAATTTGGGTTTTATATACTTTTTTTCCAGCTGCTTTGTAAATTTCAGACATACTATATCCCAAAAGATTATTTCTTATATGACCTAAGTGTAAAGGCTTATTCGTGTTTGGAGATGAATATTCAATCATTACAGCTTCATTAGAAATAGTGTCAAAAAACCCATATTCTGAATCTTCTTTTACTGAATTAAAAAAACTNAAATAATGTTCATCAGCNATTNAAAGATTCANGAATCCAGAAACNATATTATAAGAAACAACAGAACTATTTGCAANCAAATAATCACCNATCTTTTCNGNAATTTCTTTTGGGCTCGATTTNAATTCTTTGACCANAGGAAAGACAACAAGAGTNACGTCTCCCTNAAATTCTTTTTTTGTTTGCTGAAGCTCAATATTATCAGTNTTAAACTGAAATATTTCATTTAAAGCAGTTTTAATATTGTCTCTTATTATCTTTTGAATATACATTCTTAATTATCTGATGTAAATATACTGTTTAATAATATTACTTTTTTGGTAAAAATATTTCTGCCATCATGCATCTGGTGCTACCCCCACCACAAACCTCTATTGTATTTATATCACATGAAATAATTCTCGAGTGGTTTGTAATTATATTTCTTTGATTTTCGTCTAATGAATCTTCAGCTGACTTACTCATAACTAAAATACTTTCACCATTTTCATTTATAAGCTCCAGCATATTTCCGGCGAAACTTTCAACCTGCTTTTCAGAAATTTCGATTAGCTTTTTTCCTGACGCAATTATAAAATTAGAAATATGTTTTCTTTGCTTTTTATCATCAATTGAATCTAAACATATTATGACGTAATCTGTAGCAACACACATCATCACATTGGTATGATATATTGGGAGTCTCTTGTCGCCTACAGACTGAAATGAATTAAAAATTACAGGTGTAAATTCAAAATCTTCACAAAATTCAATAAATAAATCTTCATTAGATCTATTTGAAATTGAACAATATGCAATTCTATTTTTACGATCCAATATCATACTTCCGGTGCCCTCTAAAAATTTATTTTCGGACTCAGCGCTAGAATAATCGACTATATTGGAAATGGTAAAGCCTTCGGTTTCTAAAAATTCTAAAACTTCTGGCCTTCTCTCTAACCTTCTGTTTTTAGCGTACATCGGAAACAGACCTACATCTCCATTTTCATGAAAGGAAATCCAATTATTTGGAAAAATTGAATCTGGAGTATAATCGTTTTCATCATCCTGAAATACATGAACAGAAATACCATTTTGTTTTAAATTCTTAACCATATTATCAAACTCCTTTTGAGCAGTCTCATTTGAGTTTTTAATAATTGAATCTTTATTCTGGTAATGATTATCCCCTGCAGTCTCTTCATTATAACCAAAATTAATCGGCCTTATCATTAATATAGAATTTGTAGCTTGACCCATATTTATTCTCTTATCAAAGGTAAAGTTGAGCATCTTAACAGTCCACCCTGCTTAGATATTTCTTTGTAATTTATTTCTTCAACTACAATGTCAAAACTTCTTAACCAAGAATTTAACCTAGTAAACGATTTTTCACTTACTACAATATTAGTATCAATCGAAAAGAAATTACAATTCATTTCACTCATTTCACTTAAAGAAATTTCTAAAATATTTTCCTCTCCAAAATAATCTACTAGCCATTTGTACTGTTCTCTTTTCAAAAATGCTTCAGGACAAGCCACTAACTTACCATTACCCACCGGCTGTAAACAACAATCCAAATGCAATGCGTTTTTTATTGGTTCCAAATCAGATTTAATCAAGTCAAATGGAATTATCTTTTTTTCAGTAAATTTTTCTTTTAAAAATTTAACGGCCTTATAATTTGTCCTTGCAGTTTTAAAATTAGAATAATCGTCTCCATCATAGGTACCGATAAAAATATAATCATTATGAAGAATTACATCACCTCCCTCTACATGACAATCTTTAGGCAATTCAATTAATTTATTTTTTGGGATTAAATCAATCACTTTATTAATTGCAAGAATTTCATTTGACCTGTCTGGTAATATATTTGAAATAATGAAAGAGTCATCGATAACAAAAGCAATATCCCTAGAGAAAATCTGATTATAATTATTAATAGATTCTGGTCTTCTGATATCAACTTTATATTTTAATAAAACCTGTTCAAACTGATTCATTTCATTAATCATATNAATTTCAGTTGGATACGTATTATTTAAAANATTTTGTCTGCTCTTAGGGTCGTAACATTCTTCTAATTTAGGAGTTAAACCGTTACTTTTTGCAGTACCTAATACTACTGCTAAAAGCCTTGATGTTTCATTATTTACATTAAGCTTCAGCATTTAAAATAAATATGTAAATAAATTATTTTTTGGATTTAAATTTTCTTGCAGCAGGACCGGTGTAAAGTTGCCTTGGTCTACCTATGGGCTCATTCATTAATCTCATTTCTCTCCATTGTGCAATCCATCCAGGCAATCTACCTAGAACAAACATTACGGTATACATGTCAGAGGGAATTCCCATAGCTCTGTAAATAACACCAGAATAAAAATCTACATTGGGAAATAGTTTTCTATCAATAAAATATTTGTCTTTCAATGCATTTTCCTCTAATTCTCCAGCTATGTGAAGTAGAGGATCATCAATACCCAAAGACTTTAAAAATTTATGAGCTGCATCTTTGATAATTCTTGCTCTGGGATCATAGTTTTTATAAACTCTATGACCAAAACCCATTAAACGAAATGGATCGTTTTTATCCTTAGCTTTTCTTATGTACTTTTTTGTGTTACCACCATCTTCTTGAATGGACTTAAGCATCTCNAAAACTGCTTGATTTGCTCCACCGTGTAACGGGCCCCATAATGCTGAAATACCTGCAGAAATCGAGGGGAATAATCCTGCATGTGAAGATCCAACTATTCTAACAGTTGAAGTTGAACAGTTTTGCTCATGATCAGCATGTAATATAAGTAACTTGTTAAATACATTTATAAGATTTTTATCTGGACGATATTCATCGTTAGGCTTTTTAAATAGTAAATGTAAAATCATATCAGTATAATCCAGATTCCTAATTTTCATTGAGTACTGAAGCGGTAAACCGTTTTTCTTTCTATATGACCAGCCAACCAATATTGGTATTTTACCTAAGACCTTTACTATTGTATTGTACATACCCACCTTACTTCTATCATAATCAAGGGAAACATCGTCTGGGTTGAATGCTGTTAAAGCACTAGTCAAACTTGAAAGTACACCCATTGGGTGTGCTGAACTTGGAAAAGCATCAACAATTTTTTTTACATCATCATTGACAATGCTGTTATCAACTATGTCATCATGAAATTTATCTANCTCTGTTTTTGTAGGCAATTCACCAAAAATAAGAAGATAAGCTACCTCCAAAAAAGAAGCTTTATTCGCTAACTCATCTAAATNATATCCTCTGTATCTTAAAATACCTTTTTCTCCGTCAAGGTAAGTTATCTTGCTTTCACAAGAGGCAGTATTTTTAAATCCACGGTCAATAGTAGTTGNACCTGACATACCTCTCAATGTTTTAATATCAATACAGACATCATCCTCCACTCCTCTGTGAACTGGGAATTCGTAGCTTTCACCATCAATATTTATAGTTGCTTTNTCAGACACGAAAAATNGTTTGAAGTTGTTTTTAACTTTTGCAAAATTACAAAATATCTTGCAAAAATTAAAGTTATAAGCTAAGAGATTTGATTAAAAACTAAAGGTTAATTTTAAATGCTTTAGTTTGGGGAAAAGTAGCAGTGTCAGCCAATTCTTCCTCTATTCTTAATAGCTGATTATATTTTGCGATTCTGTCAGACCTAGAAATTGAACCTGTCTTAATCTGNCCACAACTTAANGCTACCGATAAGTCAGCTATTGTATTGTCTTCAGTTTCACCTGATCTATGTGACATCACTGTTGTATATCCAGCTTCGTGGGCCATATTTACAGCGTCAATTGTTTCAGTCAAGGATCCTATCTGATTAACTTTAATCAAGATTGAGTTTGCTATATTTTCATCGATTCCCCTTTTTAATCTTTTTGTGTTTGTTACAAATAAATCATCACCTACAAGCTGAACATTTTTACCTATCAATTCTGTCAAATATTTCCAACCGTCCCAATCATTCTCATCCATTCCATCCTCAATTGAAATTATNGGATATTTTTTTGAAAGTTCAGCCAAATAATCTGCTTGTTGCCTACTATTTCTTAACTCTCCTTTTGAACCTTCAAAAATTCTATAATCATAAAAACCATCTTTATAAAACTCAGCAGATGCACAATCTAATGCAATCATAATATCTTGTCCAAATTTATACCCTGAGTCTGTTACAGCTTTCTGAATTGTTTCAAGAGCATCTTCTGTACCANTNAGTTTTGGAGCGAAACCACCTTCATCTCCNACACTAGTNCTNAACCCTCTNGATTTCANTACTTTTTTTAAAGAGTGAAATATCTCACTACCCATTTTCATNGCATGAGAAAAACTTTCAGCTGAAACAGGCATAATCATAAATTCTTGAAACGCTATTGGTGCATCACTGTGAGAACCCCCATTAATTATATTCATCATTGGCACAGGCAATAAATTAGATTTTGGACCTAAATATTTAAAAAGAGAGATATTTTTTTCTTTGGCAGCTGCTTTAGCCATCGCAAGTGATATTCCTAAAATAGCATTAGCTCCTAATTTTGATTTATTGTCAGTACCATCCATTTTTATCATCAAATGATCATTTNAAATTTGATCAAAGACAGACCTGCCAACTAATTCCTTAGAAATTATATTATTAATATTTGATACTGCATTTAAAACTCCCTTTCCGTGATAATCACTACCTCCATCTCGTAGCTCAACGGCTTCGTGCTCACCAGTAGAAGCTCCAGAAGGAACTGCAGCTCTTCCAGTAATTAAATTTTCGGTTATTACATCAACCTCAACAGTGGGATTACCCCTAGAATCAAATATTTGCCTAGCGATAATATCTTTTATTTTAGCCATCTATCTATTTTGTTTTGAAATATTTTCTATGAACTGATCAAACAAATAAGAAGCGTCGTGAGGACCAGGACTTGCTTCAGGGTGATACTGAACAGAAAAACAATTTTTACTATTCATTTCAATTCCAGCAACCGTATCATCATTTAAATGNATATGTGTTATCCTAATATCTTTATGAGCTTCTGTTTCNTCTCTATTAATGGCAAAGCCATGATTTTGAGATGTAATCTCACCCTTTCCTGTAATTAGATTTTTAACAGGATGATTTATTCCACGATGTCCATTATGCATTTTGTATGTTGANATACCATTAGCTAAAGCTATTATTTGATGACCCAAGCATATACCAAAAAGCGGAAAATTATTTTCAATAACGTCCTTTGCAACGTTTTGTGCACTTTTCAATGGCTTAGGGTCACCGGGACCGTTTGAAATAAAATATGCATCAGGATTCCAAGATTTCATTTCATTAAAAGAAGCATCATATGGGAAAACCTTTATGTAACATTCTCTTTTGGCAAGATTTCTTAATATATTTTTTTTAATACCTAAATCTAAAGCAGCAATTTTATACTTTGCATTTTCCACACCATAAAAATAAGGTTGTTTAGTTGATACTTTTGAAGCCAACTCTAAACCATCCATACTTGGAATTTTTGCGAGTTGTTTTTTTAAGTCATCAATATTATCAATTTCAGTGGAAATTACAGCATTCATTGCACCATTGTCCCTTATGTATGAAACAAGNGCCCTAGTATCAACATCAGAAATAGCTANTAAATTATTTTTTTCAAAGAAATTATATAAAGAATCAATATCCCCATATCTGGAAAAGTTGTAAGTAAAATTTCTACAAATCAAACCTGCAATTTTAACCGAATCTGATTCTACTTCATCTTCCTTAACACCATAATTTCCTATATAAGCATTTGTTGTAACCATTAACTGCCCAAAGTAAGAAGGATCGGTAAAGATTTCTTGATAACCAGTCATACCAGTGTTGAAACACACTTCTCCAAAAGCAGAACCTTCTTTACCAATAGATTTGCCATGGAAAATAGTACCATCTTCAAGTANAATAATTGCTTTTTTTCTCTGGTTATAATGCATTTGAAATAAAGGTTAGACAAAAATAATTTATAATAATTAAAATCATAATTTTTTATTAAAAAAAAAAGGAGCTGAGCTCCTTTTTTTTTTAAAACTTATTTACNAAAAGCAAATTCCAGCATTTTTATTACATCACTTTCGNCTTTATATGAAAGATTACTNGAATCTATATATGCCAGTATACGACTAACGTCCATTGAACTGTTTTCAAAAAGCTTATTGAGTGAACGCTTAGATAATTTAAANCTTTCTATCATATTATTTTCTTCAGACCTAATGAAGTAAGACTCTTTTTTAACATATTTATCATTTGATCTGTTAACCATTGGATTTCCTGATCCTGTGACTAACTTAACAGAAAAACCTTTTAAAATGGTAAAGTCACTTCCAGAATAAATTAATTCATAT
Organism: Flavobacteriaceae bacterium; assembly: GCA_002691265.1. Classification (GTDB taxonomy): domain Bacteria; phylum Bacteroidota; class Bacteroidia; order Flavobacteriales; family Flavobacteriaceae; genus MED-G13. The sequence continues at coordinate 26,247 of NZHJ01000010.1, forward strand.
ACCCTATTATCTTCATTGAAATAATAATTCTTATACGATTTACCATTAATTATGATTTGCTTAATATTATTAAAAGTAAATGAAAATATAGAATCATTATCNTTTATCTTCGCTTCAAATGCATTTCTGCTGATATTTAGATTAATATTTCTTACCAAAAATCTCTCACCTGTTAAAGTCTGTATTTCACCATCATTATTCCACTCGTCAAATAGATAAGCTGAACCCAAAATTACCTTACTTGGCTGGTTATAAAAAAATGATGTTCCAAAATTTGTACTCTCACCAGATAATGCTGATCTAAAATCTGTTTGTGTATTTGTTTGTGAAATAATAAAATTCGAAACTAAAAATATTAGGATAAATATTAATCTCATAGTACAATTTATTAAATTATTTGTCTTCTTTTTTTTCTGAATCCTCAGNAGGAGCTTCCTCAGCAGGAGCTTCCTCAGCAGGAGCNTCNTCAGCAGGAGCTTCCTCAGCAGGAGCNTCNTCAGCAGGAGGGTCTTCAGCAGGAGCTTCTAAAGTATCATTTACTATCTCTTCATTTACAA
>NZHJ01000011.1 GCA_002691265.1 Flavobacteriaceae bacterium
AAGGTTCCAGACCTAATCTTTTCAACCTCTAATTCAACAGGACCAGCAAGATCACTTACTACACCATTAACTCTTTTCTTCAGAAATAAATCATACTTTCCTGGATCCACTTGAGTTGTTATTCCTCCTCCAGAACCCCTCCAACCTCTAGAACTTCTTGATGAAACTTTAACAGTCGTTGGAATAGAGCTTGTAAGATTCCAGTTAACCCTTGAAACCCCTTTTCTTAGTGGTCCAGAAATTTTAGAAACAATTTCACCAGCCTTATTTTTTACAACAAGTATAACTTGATTTTTTTGTTCTGCATTTTCCTTGTCTAGTGCATCCCAACCAGGGAATGGAATATCAGTATCTTTTTTAGCTCTTTCTGATTTTTTTCTTTTAGATTTCATAGACTCAGGAGCACTTTTTACATAGTAGGTAATATTTGCACCATACTGAGGATTGCTTGCATAATATGTTTGACCTCCGTCACTACTTGTCCCACCAAATACCTGATTGTATTGTAAGGCTTTTCTTGGTTCAAAAATTACACCTTCGTTTGAAAGGTTTTCCTCAGTCATGCTCCTAAGTGGACTATAGTCATCAAGAACATAAAAGCTTCTGCCAAAAGTAGCAAGTACTAAATCATTCTCTCTTTTCTGAATTGCTAAATCCCTCACAGGAATTGTAGGCAGTCCGTTGGAGAATTTATGCCAATTATCTCCTTGATTTAAACTTATATAAACCCCATATTCAGTTCCTAAAAACAGCAAGTTTGGATTAACATGGTCTTGAACGATTCTCCACACAAGAGTTCCGTCAGGCAACCCGTTTGTAATCGAAACCCATTTTTTGCCTCCGTTAGTTGTTTTGAAAACATATGGTTTATAATCTCCAAATTTATGGTTGTCTAAAAGCACATAAGCTGTTTCAGTATTATGAAGATCAGCCTTGATATCATTTACAAAAGCACTCGAAGGAGTTTCTGGCAATTTGTCAACTGACATTTTAGTCCAATTTTGACCNCCGTCTTTTGTATATTGTATAATTCCATCGTCAGTTCCTGCGAAAAGAATGTTTTCATCAATTCTAGATTCAGAAAGCGATGTGATTGTATTATACGTTGACATAGCATANACATCCCAAGCGTTGTCAAAACTTTGAACCCTTCCCATAATTGGNAATGATAGTCTTTCTTCATCCTTAGTTAAGTCTCCAGAAACAGCTGTCCAGCTGTCACCTCTATTTTCAGACCTCCAAACTCTTTGAGTTCCAAAGTATAATCTTTTAGGGTCATGATAACTAACTAAAATTGGAGAATCCCAGTTAAATCTTTCATAAGGCTCATCAATTCCTTCTTGAGGCCTAATACTCACAGCTTCTCTGTTTGTCATATCAATTCTGTTGATATATCCTTGCTGAGATTGAGCATATATAATGTTTGGATTTCCAGGCTCTGTTGCAGGCTGGTGACCATCACCACCTAGAACTACATACCAGTGAGCATTTGAAATTCCACTGTATTCAAAAGTCCTTGAAGGACCCCCTTGCGTATTATTATCTTGAGTACCCCCATAAACATTGTAAAAAGGCTCAGCATCATCAACCGCTAATTTGTAAAATTGAGTAAGAGGAAGGTTTCCAACAAACTTCCAGCTTGCAGAGTCATCAAAAGATTCGTAGATACCACCATCAGTACCTATCAACATATAATTAGGGTCGTTTGCTTTGAAAGTTAAAGAGTGATTGTCAGAATGCTTTTTTCTTTCAGTCATTGTGTAGAAATTTTTACCACCATCTTCAGAAACTAAAACCCGAACATTCATTAAATAAATCTTGTCAAATACATGAGGAGAAGCCACAAGTTCTTGATAGTAGTGCGGGCCTGTACCACCAGAAACGGTATCAGACATTTTTTTCCAACTTCCACCACTATTATCAGATCTATATACAGCACCTGCTCTTTTATCTAGTTCAACAGCAGCATATAATACATTTGGTTGCATAGGAGAAATAGCCAATCCTATTTTTCCTTTATTTGACTTAGGTAGTCCTTTATCAATTTTTGACCAATTGTTTCCCCCGTCAACACTTTTATAAAGTGAAGTTCCTGGACCACCGCCAATAAGAGCAGCAACATTTCTGTGTTTTTGCCAGCTTGCAGCGTATAGTACATCAGGGTTTGTAGGGTCAATCACTAGATCTGTAACACCGGTCCACTCATTAATATCTAAAGTGTTCTTCCAAGTTTTACCTCCGTCAGTTGTTTTATATAAACCTCTTTCACCACCTGGACTCCACAATGGTCCTTGTGAAGCAACCCAAACAGTATTAGGGTCTTCTGGGTGAACTATTATTTTTGAAATGTGCTCAGACTTCTTTAATCCCATATCTTTCCAAGACTTACCACCATCTTTACTGTGATAAACTCCATGTCCAATACCAACATGTCTACCACCAACATTTTCTCCGGTTCCTAACCAAATTGAAGCATTGTTGTGAGGATCAATGGTGATACACCCAGTAGAGTAAAAAGGCATGTTGTCAGCAATAGGGCTCCATGTTGTTCCTGCATTTTCAGTTTTCCATACACCACCGGAACCGACAGCAACATACCAAACATTTTCATTCATTGGGTCAATAGCAATATCTGCAATTCTTCCAGACATGAAAGCAGGCCCAATACTTCTAAATTTAAATGCATTTAGTGCAGATTTCACAGCACTTTTCTCTTTGTTCGAATCTTTAAAACCTTGCCCCATAGTGAAGTTATGAGAGAAAAGGATTGCTAAAGAAACTAATAATAGTTTCAAGTTTTTCATATAATTTATTTTTAAACAGTGTCCACTTAGCCCCACTACAGTGCAAGACGGCCTGCTAAAATACGAAAATTTTGTAAAACNCTACCTTACACCCAAGGACACTCCCAAATTAATTGAATTGTATTCTTGCAAGCTGTAGTCAATAAAAAGATTATAAAAAGCAAAATTAAAAGCTATGCCAATATTTTTTCTTAGAAAATTTAAATCATTATCAATTGATATCGGGTTTTGAACCNGAAAGNCTNTTNCNCCAANTTCNTCAGANGATGTTTCATAATTTAANTCGTATGACCCTTTTATGTTTAATGAACTTTTGCTANACACCTGNATTATNGAGGCATAAACACTCACAANTTTNAGNTCCACAGAACCNAAAAGACCAAGACCATAATTNCTAACTNTTAAATCAACAGATTGGTTTTCACCTGGAATTTGAGAATTCNTCCCAAAGTTGTAACCCCCTTCTAATNTTGAATTGTTAGCCAAAACAGAAAGNTNAAAAGGAGTTNNNTTTGAAGCTTTGAAATANTGAGATATACTGTGTTTTATTCCCAGNCCTATGGATTTAAANTTTGCACCCTTATTTGTAGTCTCAGGCATATACCTTACAATTAATTCTGTTNTAAAAGGCACACCAATNGAAAATTGAAGATTAGGNAATATAAGCCTCCCNCTAGAAAGTAAATCATTGTGTCCGTTTGGAATCTCAAACGAAGTTGACATTGAGTAGTCAGAATCAGGAGGATAAAACTCAACTAAATAAGTTCCATTTGAATCTGATCCAAAAATTGTAGGGCTATGAGTTGAANTTGAAGATAAATTATTAAATATTTGATTACTAAAACTTAAATCACGCTNNGGAACATTAATAGCNGATAGNGANAAAGTAAAATCAAATCCAAGTTTTTTATGGGTTTTTGCNGATTTAACCCANCCTTCNCCCATAGAAATTTGCAANGCNTTAAATAGAGGGTTAAAATACTCTTGAACCAATATTTCCTGGTCTTGCTGTGAAGCTAGAAGAAAATTCTCCACTCCAGCAATATTTTGNGAACGGCTATNTANATAAAACAAAAGNACAAGACACAACAACCAGCTCTTCATTTATTTGAATAGNTCTTTAGGAATTGATGGGAAAAGCAGAAGAGCATTTTCATAATATATTTTCCTCAAAACTTCATCAGGAAGGTTTAAACCATACATTTTCCAAAAAGCATGTCTTTTTCTAAAATAATTAAAGTATTCATCGTCTGATTCTAAGATTCTGAAATAAGTNTAAAACTCNTCCTTATTATAGGAGTCTTTTCCAAACATGATTCTGTCTTGGTAATCAATAAAAAACTTTCTTGCTGTTTTTGGCTGTCTGCCGAGTTCAGCAATAACAGCACCAAATTCTGTCATCACATTCGGATATTTGTCAAGGTGTTCACCAAGTTTTTTTAGATCATTACCCATCCACCCCAAATGTGCATTTATAAAAGTGGTATTTTTGTGTTTTTCAAATATTGTATGCTGCTCCCTAATTATATCTTCAAAGGGAGGGATAAAGTCGGAATCACCATAATACCTGTTTGGCTTTTCCTTTAACTCAAACCATCTTTCATTTTGATTATCTTTTGCTAGCCAAAATTGAAATGGATCTGCGGAGTGAATTAACACAGGAATGTTTAGTTCTCCACAGACATCCCAAATTGGTGCAAGCCTCTCATCATCGACCCGAACTCTTTCGCCTTCCGAGTCTTTATTAGTCAACCCAAGAGATTTGTACACCTTTAAGCCGATGGCCCCCTTAGAAACAGCATCTCTGATAATCTTCACTTGATTTTCAACATGATTTTCAACATCAACAGAGTTGAAATCAACATTTACAAATAAGCCAATTCTACCAGGCTGATTCTCTTCAATATTTTTTATTGATTTTTCAAAATACAGGTGTTTTGCTGCTTGAGGTCCAAAACCAGACCCGCTTAAATTTATGCTAAATTTCATGTTTATCTCATCCATTTCAGAGACAAACTCATTAAGGTCCATTGTTGGCATTCTCCACTGATGACTATGAACATCAACAAACGGGTATTTAGCTTTTTTAATTTCTCTACCCTCTACAACAAGTGACGAAGGAGGGTCATAATCTTCAAAGCTCATTATGTTTTGTTTATTTTGAATTGTGTCAATTGCAAAATAAACAGAGAGGGTTATAACCAGAATGAATGAAAGGGCTTTTAAAAGATTTTTTAAACTAAACATAAAATTAGTCAATAGGTATTGTTAAAACAGTGGTGTCCCAAACTAAATTCATCTCAACGCCTTTTTCACTTTTTGCAAAACGGATTGTAAACTGTTCTACAATGTTTTTAGGTTTTATTTCAGGCTTAACACTAGTTGTAAGTACGTCTTTTGAATAGTCAGGCTCAGAAATAGCAAAAAACTTATCTCCCTCAGAATTGAGAACAATCTTCCATTCATCTTTTCCTGGAACTGTGTAAAGCCTGTATTTTCCAGGCTCAAGTTTTTGACCGTTAAAAGAGACTCCATTAGAGGTTTCGAANGTGGTAGCAGCGTTAGCNCCAGTTCTCCAATATTTTNCAAANGGAACNAANGCNCCATNTTCCTCCGATCCAAAAATTAATCTATCTTTTTTATAAGGACGACTGTAAACCACNTCAANATNAGAAATTTNAGAACTGTAGCTNACAGTNTCTTTTGGGCTTANAGGATTTAATACCATGTANGCAACATAGCCNATAAAANCCAAAACNAATACTCCAATTANTTTTAAAACATTTTTCATTATATATTATTTTAATNGTTATTTATTAAATCTTGCAAGATACTTGCCAATCATATCAAANTCAATGTTTACAATATCNCCTTCNTTAAGCGTTTTAAACGAAGTGTTNTCATAGGTNTANGGNATAATNGTAACCTTGAAAGTTNTTTTNTNCAATGTCAAAAACNGTNAGACTAACACCATTAATACAAATNGACCCCTTTTCNATNAAAAGCATTTCATTGGAAATATCAAATTCAAATTTATATATCCAACTTCCGTCNTTAATNGAAANACCAAGGCATTTTGCAACACCNTCTACATGNCCTTGAACNAGATGACCATCCAGTCTTTCNCCAAGCTTCATTGCGCGCTCAAGATTTATAAGNTCGTTAACCGAAAAGTTTGTCAGNGAGGACTTGTCTAATGTCTCTTTAACNGCNGTAACAGTATGGGTGNTGTTGTTTNNCTCNGTTACNGTTAAACAAACCCCATTNTGNGAAACACTTTGATCAACTTTCAGCTCCTTNGATATATCACTNTCGATTGTAAAATCAATNTTTCCTCGATCAACCTTAAGATCNGTAATTTTTCCTAAACTTTCTANTATTCCAGTAAACATTATGTCTGTTTAATTTGATAAATTTACAGAAATATTAAGGATATAGCTAAAATCAAATTGAAAGATCAAAAAAANAAGATTAAAGTAGGGTTTACAACAGGCGATATGAATGGAATTGGACCTGAGATTCTTTTAAATTCTTTAAAAAATACTGAGCTGCTATCTCTNTGTACACCAGTNATATACGGNCCTNTANAAAATTTAAANTANACNNTGAANCATTTGGGTTTTGAGCTTTTATTNAACAGAATAANTNCAGCNGAACAATCTAAAGAAGGCAATATCAATGTAGTTGATANTTTTAAAAANCCNCCTGAAATATCGTTTGGAAGTCTNAACAAANANATGGGCNCTGCCGCTTTTGANTCCATAAGAAACGGGGTTAAAGANTTGAAAGNTGGTAAAATTGATNTTTTGGTAACACCACCTATTAATAAAGAAGCNATTCACTCTAATGAATTCAAGTTTATGGGTCATACNGACTACATAGATAGTCAAATTAANGGTNNCTCAACCATGATGATGGTNTCAAATGATNTAAGAGTAGCTTTATTGACTGAACACATTCCTATTTCNAAAGTTACAGATTCAATTACAGCTGATTATGTGGAGAATAAAGTTAATTCCCTAAACGAAACGTTGATGAGAGATTTTCAAATTGAGCGACCAAAAATAGCGATTCTTTCTATAGATCCTCATGCTGGTGACGGAGGGGTAATAGCAGAAAATGACAAAAAAATAATAGTTCCCGCCATTAAAAAGGCTTACGATTCGGGTATTTTAGCATATGGTCCTTTCTCAGCTGATAGTTTTTTTGGATCAGATGAATATAAGAAATATGACCTTGTAATTGCATCATACCATGATCAAGGTCTTATTCCCTTTAAAACATTATCTTTTGGCATGGGGGTAAATTATACTTCGGGCTTGGATAAGATCAGGACATCTCCAGACCATGGAACAGCATATTCAATAGCAGGAAAAGGTATTGCATCTAGAGATTCGTTTATTTGTTCAATTTATCTTGCGATTGATATTTATAGACGAAGGAAGATTTATGACGAGTTTTCTAAAAACAAACTGGAAATATCAAAATAGCTTAAATCAAACTCTTTTCTGTTAGTTTCTTAAGAAAATTTATATATTTGCTCGCCTTATAATTTTAGAGATGAAGTCTGACAGCAAATATAAAATTGAGTTTGCAGGTTTAAAAATCGGGAGTCACCAGTTTAATTTTAACGCAGATAAAAAGTTCTTTGATAGATTTAATTTTTCTGATTTTAACGATGTTACTGTAAATGTTGACATTGAATTGACAAAAAAATCAACATTGCTTGAGTTAGAATTTGTTCTAGCTGGTGTGGTTAACCTGAATTGTGACTTGACAAATGAGCCCTTTGACTTTCAGATAAAACACAAATCCTCACTTGTTGTAAAGTTTGGACAAGACTACAATGATGAGGATGATGAAATATTAGTTTTACCTCACGGGGAGCATAAGCTTTATGTTGATCAGTACATATTTGAATTGATTGTATTATCTTTGCCGCCTAAGAGAATTCATCCCGGTGTTGAAGACGGAACCTTGAAGTCAGAAATATTAGATATATTGGAAGATCTTAAACCAAAAGAAAATAGTAATTTTGCTGACCCAAGATGGGAACAGCTTAAAAGTTTAAAAAAATAAAATAGTTTACAATGGCACATCCAAAAAGAAAAACGTCAAAAACTAGAAGAGACAAAAGAAGAACGCATTATAAGGCTGAAATGCCTCAGATTTCGGTATGTTCAAAAACTGGCGAAAGCCATCTTTACCATAGAGCATATTGGCATGAAGGTAANCTATACTACAGAGGCAAAGTACTTTTAGACAACAACTCTGAAGTTGAAGCTTAGTTTGTTGCATCTAGCTAAATTTTCTTATCAATAATTTTAAATAATAATTTGTAGGCAAGTCTTAACAATAAGACTGTTGGGCTGAGAATACCTAACAAATAGGAGGGTATAATAGTCAGCTCTCTAAAGAGACCAATAAGTACATTTTCTATTTTCATAAGATATAGCGAACAAAACAAGCCAATATTTAACCATCCTATAATGGTTAGTATTATTAAAGCTTTGTTTGTCTTCATGCTTTAAATATAATGTTTCCATCGTTTTTTGAGCGAAAACTCATTTAAAATGTTAAATTTTTATAATATTCACAATTATATTGATTAAATAATAGTTATAAAAGCAATCAAAAAATAGAAAATATTGATTAAAAAAAGGCAATTTTTAATCAAAAAAAACACTTTTTATATAAAAAAAGCTGATTTTTATAAAAAAAAATGAATAAATATATTATTATGAAATATGCAAAATAAACAAAAAATATAAAATNTATAATATTATCTTTTTTAGTTGTTTTTTATTAAAAAATTGCATTATTTGGGTATAATTAGTAATAATTGTTGATTTTTAGTTTATTTTTTTGTTTTTTTTGATAATTATTATATTCATAATTCTACATTTGTTTTTGTTTTACCACAATTTTTCAGATTTTAAGCCTATTTTCACACTTTTTTAAGTTGTTTTATTCATTTTAAGCATGTTTTTTGTTGTTTTTTGATAAAAAAGTTGTGATTTTTATACTTTAATTAATTATTATGAAAATTAAGGAGATACAAAATCTCATAAAGTTTGTTGCTAAGTCAGGAGCAAGCGAAGTTAAGCTTGAGATGGAAGATGTTAAAATCACTATTAAAACTAATGATGGTTCACACCCTGTTGTCATACAAGACACCGCAGTTGTTCCACAACCAGTCCTACAAACCCAACCTGTTTCGCCAGAACCATCTGTACCATCGTCTTCTCCACCTGTTGTTGAAGAAGATTCAAATTACGTAACAATTAAATCACCAATTATTGGTACATTTTACCGAAAACCTTCACCAGACAAACCAAATTTTGTTGAAGTAGGCGATTCTATTTCGGAAGGCTCTGTTCTTTGTGTGATCGAGGCTATGAAGTTATTTAATGACATTGAATCAGAAGTTTCTGGAAAAATTGTCAAAATTTTAGTTGATGATTCAAGTCCTGTTGAATTTGACCAGCCACTATTCTTAGTCGACCCATCTTAAAAAACTCATTATGTTCAAAAAGATTTTAATTGCCAATCGAGGTGAAATAGCACTACGTGTGATCAGAACATGTAAAGAAATGGGTATTCAGACCGTAGCTGTTTACTCTATTGCAGATGCTGAAAGCATCCATGTTAAATTTGCTGATGAAGCTGTTTGTATTGGTCCTGCCCCAAGCTTTGATTCTTACTTGAGAATTTCAAACATCATAGCTGCTGCAGAAATCACAAATGCTGACGCTATCCACCCAGGTTATGGTTTTCTCTCAGAAAATGCAAAGTTTTCAAAGATTTGTGATGAACATGGTATTAAGTTTATCGGAGCATCACCCGAAATGATTAACAAAATGGGAGACAAAGCAACAGCCAAGGCAACAATGATAGAAGCCGGCGTTCCATGTGTTCCTGGAAGTGAAGGTATAATTGAATCATTCAGTCATTGTAAAAAATTAGCAAAAGAGGTTGGTTATCCGGTTATGTTAAAAGCTAGTGCGGGAGGTGGAGGAAAAGGAATGCGAGCTGTTTGGAAAGAAGCAGATTTAGAAGATGCCTGGAATTCTGCTAGGGTTGAATCAAAAGCTGCCTTTGCAAATGACGATATGTACATGGAAAAACTAATTGAGGAGCCAAGACACATAGAGATTCAAATAGTTGGTGACTCAAAGGGGCGTGCATGTCACTTGTCTGAAAGAGATTGTTCTATTCAAAGAAGACATCAAAAACTAACTGAGGAAGTACCTTCTCCTTTCATGACCGATAAGCTGAGAGATGAAATGGGTAAAGCCGCAGTAAAGGCTGCTGAGTATATAAAATATGAAGGGGTTGGAACAGTCGAGTTTTTGGTTGACAAAAACAGAAAATTTTATTTTATGGAAATGAATACCAGAATTCAAGTTGAGCATCCAATTACCGAACAAGTAATCGATTATGATCTGATAAGAGAGCAGATTATGGTAGCAGCTGGAGTAAAAATATCTGGCAAAAATTATATGCCTCAACTTCACTCTATTGAGTGCAGGATTAACGCAGAAGATCCATTCAATGATTTTAGACCCTCGCCTGGAAAAATTACCAATTTACATCTTCCTGGTGGTCACGGAATCAGAATTGACACTCATGTATATTCAGGTTATACCATACCACCAAATTATGATTCAATGATTGCAAAACTAATAACAACTGCTCAGACAAGAGAAGAAGCAATTGATAAAATGAAAAGAGCGCTTGATGAATTTGTAATTGAAGGTATAAAAACCACTATTCCATTTCACAGAAAATTAATGGATAGTCAGGATTATGTCGAAGGTAATTATACCACTAAGTTTATGGAAGACTTTTCAATGGAAGATTAATATGAAGAAAATAGTTGTTTTGGGTTGTGGCCTTGTTGGGCGAGTTATAGCGGAGGATCTTTCCCAAACATATACAGTAACTTCAGTAGACATATCTCAAAAAAATTTAGACAACTTAAAATCAGAATCGATATCCAAAATTTGTAAGGACGTTTCGGATTCGGCCGTCTTAAACGAAATCATAAAAGATTGTGATTTAGTTGTTGGCGCCCTTCCGGGTTTTATGGGATATGAAACCATGAAAAAAGTTATAATGGCTAAGAAAAATATAGTTGATATTTCTTTTTACCCAGAAGATCCTTTTGGACTAGACAAATTAGCGAAAGACAATAATGTTATTGCGGTTATGGATTGTGGTGTAGCTCCTGGAATGGGGAATATAATTTTTGCTCATCACGATAAGATGATGAAAATATCAGACTACGAATGTCTTGTTGGTGGGCTCCCAAAAAAGAGAGAGTGGCCTTTTGAATATCAGGCAGTTTTTTCACCAATTGATGTAATTGAAGAGTATATCCGACCAGCAAGATATGTTCAAAACAAATCATTAATAATCAAAGAGGCTCTGTCAGATACTGAATTAGTGGAATTCGATGAAATAGGTACGCTTGAAAGTTGGAACTCAGACGGGTTAAGAACATTGATTCAAACAATGAGTCATGTTCCAAATATGATTGAAAAAACCTTAAGGTATCCTGGGTGTGTAGAATACCTCAAAGTATTAAGGGAGTGTGGCTATTTTTCTTATGATCCTGTTGAAATTAACGGAAATAAGATTAGACCAATAGATTTAACATCCAAATTGCTTTTTCCAAAGTGGCAGATGAAACAAGGTGATGAAGATTTTACAATAATGAGAATTAAAATTTCAGGAAAAGAGAAAGGCGAGAACGTAGAATATACTTATACACTCCTTGACAGGTTTAAGGACGATACAATATCAATGGCCAGGACAACTGGATATACATGCACGGCTGTTGCAAATTTAGTTTTGGATAATAAGTATGTCAAAAAAGGAATCTCACCCCCTGAATTTTTAGGAAACCATTTTAATTTTGTAAATGACTATTTAACAGAAAGAGATGTCATTTATAAAGTGTCAAAAAGATAGTTTACCGTTTTAAAACCTTTGTCGAATAAATATTTCCTTCTGACGAAATCACTCTCAAAATATATTCGCCTACACTTAAACTAGACAGGTCAACAAAACTACTTCCATCTACATTTTTATAGTTTAAAACTCTACGCCCGTTTAAATCAAAGACACTTATTATAGCATTTTCTAAACCATAATCGGATTTAATTTCAATAGAATTTATTACTGGGTTTGGAAATACACTAATTTGGTTAAAACTAGAAATTTCAGTACTAAGTGTTTGACCTTCGGTTATCACCAAAGACTGATTGACACTAACGTTATTCATCACATCAACTGTTCCAGACGGCCAATATATAGTTAGTGTTGAAATGTTAGTATTCTCTCCTAGACCAAAATATGTGTTTAAACTACCCATATATCTAAAACCTGTACCACTTTGTACATCTCTAACTTGTGTTCCAAGAGCAGATGTAATTTCTACTCTAGCACCAACTCCATTAATATTCGAGGTAGTTCCAATTGTAACAACTTTAAGCCAGTTGTTTCCGTTGGGGTTATTTTGATATAAATTATTTCCGTTAAATACATCTAAGAACCCATCGTTATTTGCATCACCAATTGCTCCAGGACCAGGAACCCCGCTTTCATAAATGGTAAAGGTAAAGTCACCATTGTTTAAAAGGATGCTTCCGTTAGAAAGAACATCGATATACCCATCATTATTAAAATCTCCAGAGTCATTTTCAATTCCGAATGGTGCATTTTCTACACCTGAACCGGAGGTTCTGTCAGTAAATGTTCCATCACCGTTATTTTGCATAAGCTTATGACCACCATCTCCTGTTGCACTAGCGCCAACATATACATCCATATAACCATCATTGTCAAAGTCCCCCCAAGCAGATGACCAAGTTTGCACGGGGTCTCCTAAATTAGAACTATTATCATGGCCTCCGTCAGGATAGAACCCACTATAGTAGCCTGTTACATCAGCGATATTAGAAAATGTTCCATCTCCATTGTTTCTCCATAACTCATTGTATTTCCATTGGATATTTCCTCCTCTACATTTAGCTATGAATAAATCGACATCTCTGTCATTATCAAAATCAATCCAAACAGATCCATAGTTTCCACCTTCTTGCTCACCAGGGTAAGGTGATAAAGAATATTCAATTCCACCAATTCCAGAAACCACACCATTCTCGTTCGGACCTTGAAAGAACTGTAAATTTCCATCACCATCATTTATATAATAAACTGTTGGTTGTACGTCATGACAAACAAAAGCATCTAGATGACCATCATTGTTTATGTCAACAAAATTTGATCTTTGTGAAAAGACATATTCGTTTCCAGAAATTTCAGAAAAACCTGTTCCATCATCATTAGCCCTCATGAAGGTAACACCACTACCTCCACCGTATAAAAGATCAGTATATCCGTTTCTGTCAAAATCAGCAGCGGCCATACTCCAGGATGGTGTATAGTCTGCCTGATCTGTTGAGATATTAATTTCTTCGAATCCATCTTCTGTTTGAACTAATAAATTTACATTGCTTGATTGAATTGAAACTAGGTCATCTAGACCATCACCAGTCATATCAACCAACCCTCTTTCAGAACCTACAGAATTTACATTGATTGCGGTAAACTCAAAAGGTGGTGGTGGTGGTGGGTCATTTTCCTCAAGGGTAAATTCAAATTCTTCAGTGCCCCATCTATCATCCCAAGCAATTAAATAGGTATTCCCTGTGTATGCATAGAAAGAACCATGTGATAAATAGCCATCACCACTATCATCATCGCCACCAACACATTGTAAGTTTTCGCAATTTCCTCCGTAAACATGAAATCTAGTATCCAAACCATTATTGACCGCATAATCAGTTGAAACTGTTACCAGATAATCTTGAGTAGGTGTGTAAGAATACCACTCTAATTCACCATTNGCNGCATCATATTCAGTACAGTTAGCGTCAAAAGAATTACCNTTAATTCCNTTNACCTNATNTGTTCCTGCAGTTATTGCGANAGCTTCATCGCATGAATTACCGCTTTGNGAGTAAAGCTCAAAACTTGTGAAGATTAATATNGNAGNGATTAAAAATATTTTTTTCATGTTGTTGTTTTANTTACAATTATCGTCTAAAGAAATNATCCATTCTTCGATCATTTCTATTGCTTCATCATGTACGATGCTTCTTCCAATTAAAGGCATTCTGTATTGCTCTTCATTNCTTGTCATTCNAAAGTGTAATACAGACCNGNTAATATTTCCAGGATTAATAATAAGATCTGTTCCNTTTCCNANGTTGGTGTCGGGTGTTAAGCANACACCCATATTTGCCAAATCTTCCGTNGCTTCATAGCTAAGTCTAATNGGTCTATATTCACAATGGGTATTATCTGAATGACAATGTGCACAATTAATATCAATATAAGAACGCACTCTTCTNTCTAGTGGTTCAGACAAATCTTTCCAATTAGCTACTGNCTCAAGATCAGNAGGATAACTATTTAAGTANCCCATTTCCATCCACTTGTCGAGTTGATTCATTGNATTTGATCTGTAATCTAATGTTTTATTAATGTTTCTTGGCTTTACTCCATTGGGAATTGCCCCATCCGAAATTTTATGACACGTTAAGCATTCGCTTGCACTTGGTATTCTGTAACTGATGTTTCTTTNTTCTCCGTTTTGAAGCCAGGAAATATCTACCACACTTCCGTNAAGACTAAAAGTGGCTTCTGTTTGATCTTCANTCCATATATAATCGGCAAATATCCAGCCACTTTCTTTTTTTATCATTAGACGAGTTTCAATNTTTTTACTAATCATCTCAGGCAGAACATCATCATAAGAAAAGTTTTTTATAAGTATTGTACCAACCGGAAAATCAAAAACACTAGAACTAGAAATATATTCAGCAGATACTCCATCAGGCATCCATAAAAAACGGTTTTTAATTGAATAGTCCGTAAACAATGAACTGATTAGCTCGTAGGGTACTACACCGTATACAGGATCAAGATTTTTAAGCTCCCCTTGAAAAAAATTATATTGAGAAAGATTTTCATAGGGCATTTCGTTTATATTATAGTTAACAGGAGAATATTCAACAGCTACATACGCTTCATCGCTACAACTGTAAGAAACAACAGCAAAGCAAATAAGCAGTTTCCCTAAAAAAATCTTTATTCTAACTTTCATTTATAACTACTTGAAATATTATGCATGCATAACATAAAATCGACTCAAATCTACGAAAATCAATTCACATTAAATTTAGAGTAGATTATCTGATTATCTTTCTTTCTATTCTGTTAGATAAATTAGTTAAAATCTCATATGAAATTGTTCCAACAGATTTTGCAAAATCTTCTGCGTTATTTTTTGAATCAAATACTACAACCTCATCTCCTTCATCGCAGTTTATACTATTTAAGTTTACCATTAAAACATCCATGCAAATATTNCCCAAAACTTCAGCTTTTTTGCCGCTNATAAAAACATGTGCNTTTTTAGAAAAGAACCTGCTAATTCCATCAGCATGGCCAATTGGAATAACTCCAACCTTCATATCATTTTTACAGAAANAAGATCGATTATATCCAACAGACTCTCCTTTATTACAATTTATAATCTGAGCAATAACTGATTTTAAAGAATGCACAGGAACAAGCTCTTGGTTTAAATAATTATTATATCCATATAATCCTATACCGCTTCGAACCATATCAAATTCACATTCAGGGTAATTAAAAATACCNGAGGTGTTTGACATATGTAAAATGGGNTCATAAGAAATTTGAGATTTGATTTTAGATGAAAGTTTTTTAAATAAATTAATCTGNGAATTGGTAAATTTTGTTTCATTCAAATCATCTGTAGCAGCTAGATGAGAATAGATACCTGCAAGTNTAATNGGTTTACAATTTTTTATTTTTTCAACAGCATCNTTAATTTGATANTCGCTAAACCCAACTCTGTTTAAACCTGTATTTATTTTAAAATGACAGAAGCATTTCTTTACCTCTTTTTTATTAACGTAATCAATGAAATTTTCAAGAAAGTAAAAAGAGTAAAGACTTGCTTGAAGATTGTAATCAATAATGTTTTTTATCGATTCAACCTGTGGCAGCAGCACTAATATTGGGGTTTTAATTCCCGCCTTTCTAAGATCTATTCCNTCGTTTGTAAAAGCAACAGCAAAATAGTCAACCCCAATTGATTCTAATTTTTTTGCTATTTCTATACTATCAGATCCGTAACCACCAGCCTTTACAATAGCCATAAACTTTGTAGATGGATTTAATTTGGAAGAAATTACATTGAAGTTGTGCTCAAGCGCATTAAGATCAATCTCTAAAACAGTTTTTTTCAACCCTTACTTTTTTTATTCTTTTTTTTAAAATAAGCAGCTCTACTTAAAGGCATGTATTCATCACCCTTTCCAAGTAGGATTCTTTTTTTACTTTTTGTTTTTCTGTAACTATAGTGAGCAAGACCACCCGTCTTAGGACATATTGCGTGTACCTTGGTTACATATTCTGCGGTTGCCATTAGGTTGGCCATATTTTTAAAAGGAACACCCTTGTAATCCATGTCAAGTCCAGCAACAATAACCCTGACCCCATGATTTGCTAGGCTATTACATACTTCTACAATTTCATCGTCGAAGAACTGCGCTTCATCAATTCCAATAACTTTAGAGTCTTTCACAATTTTGTAGATTTCAGATGCACGCTTTATCGTTTTACAATCAATAGTTGTGTCGTCGTGAGAAACTACGTTGTCCTTTTTATCTCTTTTATCAACTTTAGGCTTAAAAATTATCACATCTAAATTTGCATATTTTGCTCTACGAATTCTTCTTATTAATTCCTCAGTTTTGCCCGAAAACATTGAACCACACACAACCTCAATCCATCCAGTTTGTTTGTCAAAGTTTAAGGTATTTTCAAGAAACATTTTGTAAATTTAAAAAGTTGATAGCTTAATTGGTTCTCAAAATTGAATCGAATAAATTTAGTAAAAAACAAGCTGATATTAACTCAACTTAAATTTAATTTAAAGATTTTTTATGAGCAAGCTATTCGTTGTACCAACCCCAATTGGAAATCTAGGAGATATCACTTTAAGATCTATCGAAGTATTAAAATCGGCAGATCTTATTTTAGCTGAAGACACAAGAACTTCATCCAAACTATTAAAACATTATGATATTGACACGCCTGTAGAATCTTTTCACATGCACAACGAGCATAAAAAACTAGAATCTATAATTAACAAACTAAGGAGTGATTTTGAGATTGCTTTAATCTCAGATGCAGGTACACCTGGAATATCTGACCCTGGTTTTTTACTTGTTCGTGAATGTATAAAGAATGAAGTCGAAGTCGAGTGTTTGCCCGGTCCAACAGCCTTTGTGCCAGCCTTAGTGTCTTCGGGATTACCTTGCGATAGATTTTCTTTTGAAGGGTTTTTGCCAGTGAAAAAAGGAAGAACAAAACGATTGAAAGAGCTATCTACTGAAATAAAGACAATGGTTTTTTATGAGTCTCCTCATAGAATTTTAAAAACGCTAAATGATTTATCAAATTACTTTGATGTTGAAAGTCAAATCAGCGTTTCTCGTGAGCTGACAAAATTATATGAGGAAACATATAGAGGTACAATTAAAGGTTCAGTTGAGCATTTTGAAAAAAATAAAACGAAGGGAGAATTTGTAATTGTCCTTTCACCAAAATAAAAATATGGATACAAATACAGTTATTACAAATTGGAAAATGGGAACTACAGAATTTGAATGCATTAATCCAAATGGAGTTTCTACTATTCTTGGAACGAGTGCTGATGGAGAAGAAAAGATAGCATCACCAAAGGCAATCATGCTTGGTTCGCTTGCAGTTTGCTCAGGTCTTGATGTTGTGGCAATACTTAAAAAAATGAGAGTTGAGCTTGATGATTTTAAGATTAACACTACAGCCTCATTAACGGATGAACACCCGAGGTTTTATAATGAGGTCAATGTAGAATATCATTTTTTTGGTCAAGACTTAGATAAAGAGAAAATAGAAAAAGCTGTTGATTTATCTGTAACAAGATACTGCGGTGTGATGGAAATGTTCAGGGGCTTTTCAAAAGTAAAAACGGAAATAAAATACAACTAGAATTGTTAGCTGAAATTCATAAACATATTAATGATAGTAGAATTAGTTTTGACGAAGCAGAGCACAATTATTTTATTGACGGACAGAAAGCAAAATTTTCCGTTACTGAAATTATAGATAAGTTCTTTCCTGAATTTGATTCAGCGTATTGGGCAGAGCGCAAAGCAATCGAAAAACTAAATCAAGATCATGTTGAATATGATTCCGAGGTACTACAAGCAACAATCAAACAAATACTGGAAGCATGGGAGAAAAAGAGAATTGATGCGGCATCTCAGGGCACCATATTACACGAGAAGATTGAAGATTTTTATAATGAATTATTTCACGAGGACTATCCTCCGGAATTTGAATTTTTTAAAAATTTTCACAACAAATACAAAAAGCTTCAACCCTACAGGACTGAGTGGAGAATTTTTGATGAAAGTCTCTCATTAGCAGGCACCGTTGACATGGTTTATCAAAAAGAAAATGGTGAGCTGTTTATTTTTGATTGGAAGAGAACCTCAAAATTAATTGATCAAAACAAACAGCCTATTTTAAAGGAATTCAATTATGGTTTTGATGGCTTATCACACATTGCTGATAATAGTTTTAACCGATATGCACTTCAGCAAAATATGTATAAATTTATTTTAGAAAATTATTATGACAAGAAAATTAGTTCAATGAATTTACTTGTCCTACACCCTAACTACACTAACTATGTACACTTAAAATTGCCTGAAATGAAAAAAGAGGCAGCATTTTTGATTGAACAAGCTAAAGAATTAAGCAACTAATTTGGAAGAAAAACTAGACCCATATGCAGCACTTAGATTTAGGGAATTTAATTTTTTTCTTGTCATAAGGTTTATTCTGGTCTTTGGTTGGTCTATGCAGTTTATTATTGTTGAGTGGGAGGTCTACAGTCTTACAAAAGACCCTTTGTCGCTGGGCTTAATTGGTTTGGCAGAGGTTATCCCTGCAATTTCCACAGCTCTGTTTGCAGGGCATATTGTTGATCAACGAGAAAAGAAAATGCTATTTGTTCAATGTATCACCGCCTTTTTATTAGTGGCTATAGGATACTATTTTATAACCAGTCCCTATGCTTATGAAAATTATGAAAACTCTGAAATCTTAATTGGCATCTATATATTAGTGTTTATTGGTGGATTCGTAAGAGCGTTTATTGGACCAACAATTTTTTCCTTAGTTGCTCTTATTGTTCCAAAACGTGTTTATCCAAATGCAGCCACATGGAGCAGCTCAACTTGGCAATTAGCAGTAGTGTTAGGACCCGCCTTTGCTGGATTTTCTATTGCATGGATTGGAGTTCACAATTCAATGTCAATAGTGTTAGGGGCAATAATTATTGGGTTGTTTTTGATCGGGTTTATAAAGAAAAAACCAATTCTTAATCCTAAAATTGGAGAGCCAATTTTCCAAAGTCTTAAGGCAGGATTAAATTTTGTATATAAAACTAAATCTATACTAGTTGCATTGACACTTGACATGGTTGCTGTATTGTTTGGAGGTGCTATTGCACTACTACCAATTTACGCTCAAGATATTTTAAATGTAGGTTCTGAAGGTTTTGGGGTATTAAGAGCAGCCCCAGCAGTAGGCTCCGTTTTAATGATGGTAGCCTCAGCTCATATTTCCCTTACTAGAAATGCTGGTAAAAAATTGCTGTTTGCCATATTCTGTTTTGGAATATCAATAATAGTATTTGGAGTTTCTGACATATTTTGGCTATCGGTTTTTGCTCTGTTTATGTATGGACTGACCGATGGAGTTTCAATGATTATAAGACAAACTATTTTACAATTAAAAACACCAGATGAATTTAGAGGAAGAGTTGCTTCTGTCAATTCAATATTTGTTGGTTCATCAAATGAACTTGGTGCTTTCGAGAG
>NZHJ01000012.1 GCA_002691265.1 Flavobacteriaceae bacterium
TCTATTTCGTCTAAAATTTGACTTTCTGTAATATTTGTAGCGCCATTTGCATCAGTAACAATATGAATTTTTACGGGAACATTAGTGATAGCAGTAGAGGATTTTGATTGAACTTTACTGTAGTATTCGACTAAATAGTATTCAAAGTTTTCTTTGTTACTATTTTCTATCTCAAAAAAATTATTAGGAACCTCTGTTCCACAATAACCGGTATGAATTTCTTGAGAAGCTAATGATAAGCAAAAAAACATAAAAAATGTTTGAAATATCAACTGTTTATTATTCTTTTTAATCATTTGAATCTTAAATTTTGATTAACCAAATGTTATGCAAAAATAATTAAATTTACCTTCTTTATATAATTTAAGAACTGTTCATGTTGATTTCTTTTATTTTTTCATGTTTTGCATTAGCCATAAGTCCTGGCCCTGATAATATTTATTTGACTGCGCTTACATCAAAATCAGGGAAAATTTCTGGATTCTCATTCTTGTTGGGTTTAATAAGTGGTTGTTTTATTCATACAATACTACTGGCATTTGGATTGAATGAATTGTTAATTAGGCACTATATTTTTTTTGAAATAATAAAATATACAGGGGTTTTTTATATTATATTTCTCTCGTATAAGTCATATAAATCGGAGATTTCCAATTTTTACCTGGATAAAAATAAAGATGAAATTCAAAAAAATTTTAAAAAGGGGGTTTTAATGAATTTATTAAACCCAAAGGTATTTTTATTTTTTACATTATTCTTTCCAAATTTTATTTATTCTGAAACAATTTCATTTAAATTTCAAATCTTATCGTTAGGATTAATTTTTATTGTCATAACGTTTATTGTATTTGGATTGA
Organism: Flavobacteriaceae bacterium; assembly: GCA_002691265.1. Taxonomy (GTDB): domain Bacteria; phylum Bacteroidota; class Bacteroidia; order Flavobacteriales; family Flavobacteriaceae; genus MED-G13. The sequence continues at coordinate 858 of NZHJ01000012.1, forward strand.
TTATCCTATTTTCTAATTTTATTCACAAAAAATTTTCTTCAAATAATAGATTTAAAATTTTTGCTAAATATTTCAATATTCTTGTGCTGTTATTCATCGCTCTGTTAATTTTATTTACTGAAAATAATTTAACTTTAACCAATTAATTTGTTACATGCGAAAACTCAAGATCATAGAATGTCCAAGAGATGCTATGCAGAGTATTAAGGAATTTATTCCAACGGATAAAAAAATTAAATATGTTCAAAGTTTATTAGAGGTTGGTTTTGACACTATCGATGTGGGTAGTTTTGTATCAAAAAAAGTTATTCCACAATTATCAGACACAGGTGAGGTTATTGATTCCTTAGATTTATCAAATAAGAAATCAGAACTTCTTGTGATAATCGCTAATATAAAAGGAGCTGAAATTGCATCATACTACAACCAAATTTCATATGTAGGTTTTCCTTTTTCAATTTCTGAAAACTTTCAGATGAGAAATACCAATAAGACAATTAATGAATCATTCATAAGTCTGGTTGAAATCAATAAAATAGTTTCTGAAAGTCAAAAAAAATTGGTTGTTTATTTATCAATGTGTTTTGGTAATCCCTACGGAGAGGTATGGAATTTAGATATAATCGATAAATCTATTTCAAAGCTTGTTGATCATGGATTTAATCTTATTTCATTGAGTGATACAATTGGCTCAGCAACTCCATCTATAATTCAAAAGGTTTACCAATATTTTTCTCTAAAATACCCAGAAGTTGAGTTTGGCTTACATTTACACACTCATCCAAAATTTTGGAGAGATAAAATTGATGCATCTTTTGATTCAGGATGTAATAGAATTGATGGTGCTATTCAAGGTTTTGGAGGTTGCCCAATGGCTTCGGATAATCTAATCGGAAATATGCCAACTGAAAAAATCATCTCTTATTGTCAAGAGAAGGGTATAGAAACCAATATTAAACCATTGAAATTTGAAGCTGCCTACAACTATGCTAGTGACATTTTTTTAAATTACCACTAATTTATTATTTATAATTATTCTAAATAATTTTTTTATTTGAAATTTAGCATTTAATTTTGTGTTATTAATAATAAATCTAAATAAAAATAATGAAAAAATTATTTCATATAATTATATTAATTCATGCGAGTACTTCTTTTGTTTTTGCTCAAAATGCAGCTGAAACTTTAATGAATAAAGGGCAAGGCATTGTTCTAGGTGGATATGGAGAAGTTCATGTTAATCTTCCTGAGGACGGAAACGGAAAAGTTGATGTTCACAGATTGGTAACTCTTTTAGGCTATAATTTTAACGATAAAGTTCAATTTGTTTCAGAAATTGAATTTGAACATGTAGTTGAAGTTTATGTTGAGCAAGCATTTCTTTCATATGCGCTAAGAGATAACTTAAGTTTAAGAGCAGGTTTGATGCTTATACCTATGGGAATCGTTAATGAATTTCATGAGCCGACAACGTTTAATGGAGTAGAACGTCCAGGAATGGATAAATCAATCATTCCATCTACGTGGAGAGAAATTGGTTTTGGATTAAATGGCAGACTTGATGATGCCTCTTTAAGGTATCAACTTTATCTGTTTAACGGATTCAAATCTGATGGTTTGGGTGGATCGCACGGTATTAGAAGTGGTAGAGCAAAAGGAGCTGAAGCTATGTGGAATACAACAAATATATCAGCCAAAGTTGACTGGTATGGAATTGATGGATTAAAGTTAGGTCTTGCTGGTTACTTTGGAGACACAAATGTTGATGTAAATGCTAATGTTCCTGGCGTTGGGATTTCAATGATTGGTATTGACGCACGTTATGCAATGGAAAGGTTTGGTATGAGAGGACAATTTGTTACAACTTCTATCGATGGTTCCGAGGAGTATAATTTAGCTTGGGATTCTGATCTTGGCTCAAAAATGAACGGATGGTACTTAGAGGCATCCTATAATTTATACTCCTTGGAAAAAGAAGAAAAGCTTGATCTTTTTGCACGTTATTCAAACTATGATACTCATGCTGGTGTGGCTGGGTCATTAGTTGCAAATGATGCATATAATAGAAATGTATTGACAACAGGTCTTAGTTGGCATGTTGCACCAGGTGCTGCTTTCAAAATGGACTATCAGATCCTTGGAAACGAAGCATCTGATGAAAACACATCAGTACTAAACTTTGGAATAGGAGTTTGGTTCTAATTTTGTTTTTAGTTTAATATTTTTTAGCAATATTCGAACGGGAGAAAATCTAAAATAATTTTCTCTCTATTCATTAGAAAAGATTATGAGAATAATTGTTTTATTTTTTTTATCGGTTTTATTTCTCTCAGTTTCTGAAAAAAATAGAAACAAAAAGAAAGTTGCAAAACAGATTAAGGCAATATTTGATATTGAAAATTTTAAGTTGTCAAATATTAACATTGACAATACGGTAAAAGAAGAAATTTGGAATCAATTCAATTACTCAAAATTTAAAAAGATAATACATAATGATAAATTAATTGGCTATTCATATGAGTCAAAAGCACCAAGTATGCATTATGAGTTCGANTATTTGATTATCNTAGGCCTCGATTTAAAAATCATCGATTCAAAAGTCTTAGTTTACAGAGAAAATTGGGGAGGCGAGATTGGATCTAAAAGATGGCTTAAGCAGTTCAAGAATAAAGGTAAAGATGATAGCTTAAAATATATGCAAGATATATCTGCCATTTCAGGAGCAACTATTTCTGTTAAATCCATGATTGAAACTGTAAATCTTTTTCTTGATTCGGTTAATAAATTAAATCAAAATTCTGTGTTGTAATGAAACTAAACGGCTTGATTTATTCTTTACCTAGAGAATTAAAGAACTTANTAGTTCCTTTTATTCTTGTTTTATCAATTGGTTATTTTGTTTCTATTTTGTTAGTTGATCATACATCAAGTCTCTCTCCAACTGGAATTGAAGAAAATTATCTTGGAAATGAATTGCAGGAAACACAAGCTATATACAAATTCAAGAAAAGTAAGTATCAGATTTATAATCTTATACATTCTCATATTATTTCAATGTCAATAATATTTTTTATTACTGGATTACTTCTCTTGATTACAGATTTAAACTATTATTTTAAAATGTTTTTAATTATTGAACCTTTTNTATCAATTCTCATGACCTTTGGTGGAATCTATTTACTTTGGAATGGGGTAACCTGGATGAAGTATGTAATTTTTATTTCATCCACAATAATGGCAATAGTGTTTCTTATCAGTAGTTATATTATTTTACGTCAATCATTATCAAAAAAGAGTAAAGTTTAAGTTCCAAGTTGTATATTTGCATGCAATTAATTGACAATTGCATGGAAAACCATCCGAAAAAAATTATTTCACAAGCACTTACTTATGATGATGTCCTACTTGTTCCTGGATATTCTAATGTTTTGCCTAGAGAAGTAAATATAAATTCTAAATTTTCTAAAAATATTTCATTGAATATTCCAATAGTTTCTGCTGCTATGGATACGGTAACGGAAAGTAGAATGGCTATATCAATAGCTCAAGAGGGGGGTATTGGAGTGATTCATAAAAACATGTCAATAAAATTACAAGCTGACAAGATAAGGCGAGTTAAAAGGGCGGAAAGTGGAATGATTATGGATCCTGTAACCCTCCCTTTAAATTCTGTTGTTTTAGATGCTAAGAAAAGCATGAGAGAAAATAAAATTGGAGGTATTCCAATTGTAGATGATTCTGGTTTCTTAAAGGGTATTGTTACTAATAGAGATTTAAGATTTGAGAAAAAAAATGACAGATTAATCACAGAGGTCATGACAAAAGAGAATCTAATAACTGTTGGGGAAGGAACGTCCCTTNAAGATGCTGAAGTTATATTACAGCAAAATAAAATTGAAAAATTGCCAGTTGTTACTAAAGAAAATAAGCTAGTCGGGTTAATCACCTTTAGTGATATTACAAAGTTGAAATTAAAACCTATTGCTAACAAAGATAAATATGGTAGGTTAAGAGTCGCAGCAGCAATTGGAGTTACTGATGATTCAGTCGAAAGATCAACAGCACTGATTAAATCAGGTGTTGATGCTATTGTTATTGATACAGCTCATGGGCATACAGAAAGAGTTGTAGAATTACTAAAAGAGTTGAAAAAAAACAATGAAGATNTTGATATTGTAGTCGGTAATATCGCTACATCAGAGGCCGCAAAGTTTTTGTTAGATGCTGGCGCTGATGGTATTAAGGTTGGTATTGGTCCAGGTTCAATATGTACAACTAGAATTGTAGCAGGGGTAGGTGTACCTCAATTTTCTGCTATTTTAGATGTTTGCAAATCTATCAATAATAAAGTGCCTGTAATTGCAGATGGAGGAATTAAATATACAGGGGATATTGCAAAAGCCATAGCTGCTGGTGCTTCATGTGTTATGCTTGGCTCCCTTTTAGCTGGAACAAAAGAATCACCTGGAGAAACTATAATTTATGAAGGCAGAAAGTTTAAATCTTACAGAGGGATGGGTTCTTTAGAAGCTATGAAAAAAGGTAGCAAGGATAGGTATTTTCAAGATGTAGAGAGTGATATAAAAAAATTAGTTCCTGAAGGTATAGTAGGTCGTGTTCCNTANAAAGGAGATTTAGTTGAAAGTATTCACCAGTTTGTAGGTGGATTGAGAGCTGGTATGGGATATTGTGGTGCAAANGATATTAGTANATTACAAAAAANCGCAAAGTTTGTTCAAATTACATCGTCTGGAATAGNTGANAGTCATCCTCATGGGNTAAATATTACTAANGAAGCTCCAAATTACTCTAGATAATTANATNTTATTNCCTAGATATTTCTATTTTTGCTGCTCTAATTATTCANAAATGAAGAAGATTTTAATAGTTTTTTTTGTCTGTTTTAANNTTTCATTTNGNCAACTAAAAANCGATGAGTTATTTAAAGTAAATGACAGTATTGTTTCNATTGATGAATTTAATAGAGTATATAANAAAAANANNGACTTNATNGATGAAGANAATCAAAAGGACTTTGAAACTTATTTAGACTTATTTGTTAACTACAAAGTTAAACTAGCTGAAGCNTATGAATTAGGGTTCCACGAAGATCCAAAATATAAAAGCGAATTAAATAAATANGCTAAACAATTACAAAATACNTATTTAACNGATAAAAAATCNGAANAAAAGTTTCTAAAAGAAGCTTACGAAAGAACCAAATTTGAAGTTAATGTNTCCCATGTCCTAATAAGAGTTGAANAAAANAATAATGATACAATTCAAATNGTTGAAAAACTAAAATCATTAACCAACTCTTTTCTAAANCTATCNATTGATGAGTTTAANAAAAAATNCAATCAGGATAATCAGATGATTGTAGAAAATNTAGGATACTTTTCNGCTTTTAAAATGATTTATAATTTTGAAAATATNGCATATNNTACNCNAGTAGGTGAGGTNTCTAATCCTTTTCGNACAAGATTTGGTTTNCATATTTTAAAAGTTAATGATAAAAGAAATTCTNTNGGNGANGTAACNGTTGGNCACATTATGACNTACAAAAANAAAGCTGATGCTTTTGATAGAATAAAAAACATTTCTGATTCTATTAAAAAGGGAACCAGTTTTGAGTATCTGGCAAAAAAATATTCNGAGGANAAAAATTCNTCATTCAAAGGNGGTAGATTAAATCCNTTTTCTAGTGGNCAAATTAATTCNATTCCTTTTGAAAATGCTGCTTTTAATTTNGTAGAAAAAAATCAAATTTCAGANCCTGTNGAAACTAAATATGGATGGCATCTNATNAAGCTNTATGATAANAAANATNTAAAAGAATTTGATGAGATTAANTATCAACTACTTAANAAGCTCAAGAAAAGTTCGAGGTTTAGTATGGTTTCAGAATCATTCTATTCCACTCTACTAAAAAGGTATTCTTTGAGTTANNAAAATAAAAATCTTGACTACTTTATTTCAATATTAGATTCTAGTTATTTTNCAGNNGAATGGAGTATNCCTGAAAATATTGATGAGGAAAAAANATTAATNACNATTCATGACAAAATTTTAAAATATATNGATTTTGCNACCTTTTTAGAGGATAACCAAAAGANGGGTANNTCTGTGNCNATTAANCAGTTAGTTNATGATTTATACAAGANNTTTATTGATTATAATACTTTAGANGTTTATAAAAATAATCTTGAAAAAGAGAATTCAGATTATCGNTNNGTAATTAANGAATACAGGGANGGTTTGTTNTTATTTAATTTAATGCAAGAAAAAATATGGACNGTAAAAGAATCTGATTCAACNCAATTAAAAAGTTTTTTTGATAATAATAAAGATAAGTACACAGGTTTTGAAGAGGATAGGGGTAAAATAATTGGAGATTTTCAACANTCTCGTGAGTCTATCTGGCTAAATAATCTAAAATTAAAGCATAAGGTTANTTTAAATAAAAAAGCANTAAAACGATTAAGGAATAAATATAATTAATGAACCACAAATTATTTTTTTTAANTTTTTTAATATGTTTTTNNAGCTGTGATTTTGTTTCAGATNAAGATTCTTTGAATATTGCAAAATACGGAGATACTTATTTATCAAAGGAGGAATTTNTTAAGATGATGGATGGGGTTAAAAAAGAAGATTCTGTTATAAGGGCAAATNCTGTCATTAATAATTGGGCAATTGAAAAAATTCTTACAGAAAGNGCTGAGCTTAATTTAAATGAAACTAAGCTTCAAAAGATTAGTTCTCTAGTCAAAGAATACAAATCTAGCTTGCTTTCTGAAGCNTANCTTGAAGCTTTAATTAATTCAACAATCAACCTCGAAATTGATTCTGTTGAAATACAATCTTTTTATGAGAAAAATAAGGTATTGTTTAAATTAAATGAGGATATTTTTAAACTAGCATTTGTCGAANTACCATTAAATTTTTCTGACACATATCAAATCCGATCAAAAATCAGAAGATTTAAATCCGAGGATAAGTTTTTTTTAGATTCTATTTCATATAGATTTAAAAATTCATCCTTGAACAATGGTAAATGGATTACTGAAAAGGAATTTCGTAAAGAATTCCCATTTATTAATGATTATTCTTACAAAAGCTTAAAAAATTATAATTTTTTTCAATTCAAAGATTCATTAAGTTTATATTTGATTAAGATTATTGAATTAGTAGAAAATGGGGACATTTCTCCCATTGATTATGTTTTACCAACTTTGGAGTATATGTCACTGAATAAAAGAAAAAAAGAGTTAATGTTAAGTATTAAGTCTGAAATTTTAAGAGATGCACTTCAAAATAAAAAATTAGAAATATTTTAGAATGAGAAATTTTATAATCATATTANTATTTTTTTCTTTTACTTTCATTTTTTCCCAAGAAAGACAAAAGATTGACGGTGTTGCTGCAGTTATTGGTGATTTTGTTGTTCTTGAATCTGATATAGAAAAACAATTTACTCAGTTGAGAGTCTCTGGTGTTTCCATGGAGAATATCTCAAAGTGTCAGGTTTTTGGAAAACTTCTTGAGGATAAGTTATACCAGCATCATGCTATTCAAGATAGTATTGAGGTGAATAATGCAGAAATTCAATCATATGTTGATCAGCAGGTTAATGCATTTGCTGAACAAATTGGTTCTATGGATAAATTATTAGAATATTATAAAAAAGATTCTGAGCAAGATCTTCGCTCAGAAATGTTTGAACTCAATAAAAATGCTGAATTAGCAAAAAAAATGCAACAGGCTATAATTGAAGATATTGAAGTTACACCAGAGGAGGTGCGTCAGTTTTTTAATTCAATTCCAAAGTCTGATAGACCTGTATTTGGTACTGAACTTAGAGTTTCACAAATTGTTTTATATCCAAAAACTACACAATCTGAGAAGCAAAAGGTTATAGATCGTCTGAAGGAATTCAAGGCTGATGTCATTGATAATGGGGCTAGCTTCATTTCAAAAGCTGTTTTGTATAGCGAAGATCCTGGATCACGAACTAAAGGAGGTAAATATTCGATAAACAGAAAAAATTCACCAATGATTAAAAAATTTAATGAGGTCGCTTTTTCTTTGACCGAAGGTGAGATTTCGGATCCATTTGAGACAGAGTATGGTTTTTTTATTATTTATCTTGAAAAAATCAGAGGTCAGGAATATGATATTCGTACNATATTATTAAGACCAAAAATTAATCAGAAAGAAATTGATGACACGAGAAAAAGATTGGTTGAGATTAGAGAAAGGATAATCAGTGGAGAAATATCATTTTCTGATGCCGCAAAAGAAGCAAGTGATGAAAAGGAGACAAGGAACGATGGGGGGTTATTAATTAATCCTGAAACTCAGGATTATAAATTTGAATTAACTAAAATGGACCCTGAATTGTATTCTCAAATCGCTAATCTTAAAGAAAAAGAAGTTAGTATAGTTTATCAAGATGAAGATAGGTTTAATCCTATTAAGTTTAAAATTTTATCCGTTTCCGATAGATACGATGAGCATGTCGCTGACTTTTCTAAAGATTATTTAAAGATTCAAAAATTAGCTTTACAAAATAAGCAGCTTAAAGAAATTGAGAAATGGCAAAATGATAAGATATTTGACACCTATATCAACATAAATAATGATTTTGGCGATTGTGATTTCTTTAGTAATTGGTTAAAAAAATAAGATATGGCGTTTGATTTTAACATGATAAAAGATGTTTATTCCAACATTGTCAAAAATGTCGAGGAAGCCAGAAAATTTGTTAATAAACCTTTGACACTTTCTGAGAAAATTTTGTATTCTCATTTATGGGATCCTGCATCAAAATCTTTTAAAAGAGGAAAGGATTATGTTGATTTTAAACCTGATAGGATTGCATGTCAAGATGCTACCGCTCAGATGGCTTTATTACAATTTATGCAGGCAGGAAAAAACAAAGTAGCAGTTCCTACAACCGTGCACTGTGATCACTTAATTCAGGCTAAGATGGGTGCAAAACAGGATCTTATTCAAGCCAATAAAGTTAGTAATGAAGTTTTTGACTTTTTAAAAAATGTTTCAAACAAATACGGAATTGGATTTTGGAAGCCTGGTGCTGGAATCATACATCAGGTTGTTCTTGAAAATTATGCTTTTCCTGGGGGGATGATGATTGGTACTGATTCTCATACAGTAAATGCTGGTGGGTTAGGAATGGTTGCAATTGGTGTAGGAGGTGCTGATGCAGTAGATGTAATGGCTGGAATGCCATGGGAATTAAAATTTCCGAATATTATTGGTGTAAAGTTGACTGGTGAGCTAAATGGATGGACATCTGCAAAAGATGTTATTTTAAAAGTTGCAGGAATTTTAACTGTAAAAGGTGGTACAGGATGTATTATTGAATATTTTGGGCCTGGAGCTAAAGCCCTTTCTTGTACAGGAAAAGGTACTATTTGTAATATGGGTGCTGAGGTAGGCGCGACAACATCAACTTTTGGCTATGACGAGTCAATGGAAAGATATCTTAGAGCAACTGGAAGAGAAGATGTTGCTGAAGAAGCAAATAAAATTAAAGATTATTTAACCGCAGATAAAGAGGTTTATGATTCACCTGAGAAATATTTTGACCAATTAATTGAAATTAATCTTTCAGAACTAAAACCTCATTTAAATGGGCCTTTTACACCCGATTTAGCCACTCCTGTATCTGAAATTGGTAAGAAGGCTAGAGAAAATGATTGGCCATTAAAAGTAGATTGGGGTTTAATCGGTTCATGTACAAACTCATCATACGAAGACTTAACCAGAGCCGCATCCATAGCAAAACAGGCAGTTGATAAAAATCTGGTTACAAAATCTGATTTTGGAATTAATCCAGGTTCGGAACAAGTTAGATATACTGCTGAAAGAGACGGTATCCTTAAAATTTTTGAAGATCTTAATGCAACTATTTTCACAAATGCATGTGGGCCATGTATTGGTCAATGGGATAGAAGTGATTTAAAGGGTCAAGAAAAAAATACAATTGTACATTCTTTCAACAGAAACTTTTCTAAAAGAGCTGATGGAAATCCAAATACTCATGCTTTTGTTGGTTCTCCTGAAATTGTAGCTGCTATCGCAATTGCTGGGAAATTAGATTTTGACCCAACTAAAGATAAACTTATCAATGAAGATGGTCAAGAAGTAATGCTTGATCCACCAATAGGTGTTGAGTTGCCTTCTGACGGTTTTGATTGTGAAGATTCTGGATACATTGAACCTAAAGAAGACGGAACCGATGTGATAGTAAATGTCAATCCAAAATCAGATAGACTTCAACTTCTAGACCCTTTTATTCCAACAGGCAGAGAAATCAAAGATGCTAGACTTCTGATAAAAGCTCATGGTAAATGTACTACCGATCATATTTCTATGGCTGGACCATGGCTAAGATATAGAGGTCATCTAGACAATATTTCAAATAATTGTTTGATTGGTGCAGTTAATAGTTTTAATATGAAAACCAATTTTGTAAAAAATCAACTTTCAGGTGAATATGCAGGTGTTCCTGACACACAAAGAGATTACAAGGCTAATAATATTAAAACCGTAGTAGTTGGTGATCATAATTACGGAGAAGGTTCATCTAGAGAACATGCAGCAATGGANCCCAGACATTTAGGTGTNTGTGCAGTAATAGTNAAATCTTTTGCAAGAATTCANGAAACTAATCTNAAAAAACAAGGAATGCTTGCNCTAACCTTTNACAACGAGTCNGATTATGATTTATTTCTTGAAGATGANTTAATCACTTTTGTAAACTTAGATGAATTTTCACCTGGAAATCAAATTAAATTAGAATTAAAACACTCAGACGGTTCTAAAGATATAATAAAACTAAATCATTCCTATAATCAGTCACAAATTGACTGGTATGATGAGGGNTCTGCACTAAATCTAATCAAGAAGGAAAATCTATAAAACTTTCTTANATAAGCTTTTTATTAAAACCCTAACAAAATAAATTGATCTCATTGATATAATAATCTTTGCTATATCTAATAATTTACTCTCTTCGTTTAAGAATTCTAGTAATCTTTTTGTAGGATTTCTTTTTATCATCTTATAAAAAACAGTTTCTCCTCTGTGATTATATTGCGATAGAACTCCTAGTAAGATTTTGTCTAAAAAGGAATATTTTTTCTCAGGAATTATTCCGATTTTTTTTCCTTCCTTTATATTGTTTAAAATTTTCAAACAATATTTTTCACAACTTTTAAAAGAATACCCAGTAGAGGGTTTTATCCATCCACCAGCAGTTCCAATTTTTGTAACATTTTTAGTTGATTCTTTATAAAATGGGTAAGATGTCATTGGGATAATTCCATATTCAGATTTTATAATTTTATAATTGGTTGTATTATAATATTTACTTAAATATTCCCTAATATATTCTTCATAAACTTCGCGATCACACTCGTCTTTAGAAAAGTATGTATGTTCTATAAGCGCTTCGTTTTTTTTGAAGGGTAACACATAAGTAAAAGCTGTATGATTTTTATCTCTAATTCTGTAGTCCATAAAAACAAATGATTTTTTATTAAATTTTTTTTCATCGGTTTTAATAACCCAACCAAGAAAATGTTGCTTTAAATAAGTGTATTTTTTTATTTCTTCATGTATTCCACTAGGTAATCGTGAGTCAAAAATATGTTTAGCTTGATAGTTTTTTTTATTTCCAACCACTACAAGTTTGTTCTTGTCTTCTCTAATTTTTAAAACAGTATCTTTTATAAACTTAAAATTCTTTTTCTTTTTGATTTTTCTTTTTACATATTCTTCAAACTTTGATGAGCTTAAAGTCTTATAATTGTATTCAGAAAAATCCATAACAACTTTTCCAGTGCTTGAGTAAAAATCAGCTTTATTCCATCTTTGTTTTAAAATTTTATCCCATTTTCCATTTCCGGCTTCCCAAAATGAAAAAAAATTATCTTCCTTTTTTGATTTTTCTTTATCAATTATTAAAATTGAATAATCTTTGAAATATTTATCGTTTAGAAAACAATATGATAAATGAAGACCTGAAAGACCACCTCCAACGATAATAAAATCAAATTTTGAGCTGGCTTTCATACAACTTAAATATTAGTAGATGTTATTTTTCTTTGAAATACTTAAGAGGTGGAAACAACATTCCAAAACTTTCACCTCCATCTTTTTTAATATTTGCATGATGCATTTTATGAGCTTTTCTTACACCTCTTGCATACCAATTATTTGCTTTTTTAAGGAATTTAAAACGTTGATGAATAAATATGTCATGAACAATGAAGTATGTTAAACCATAAGCCATTATTCCAAATCCTATTGCAAATCCAAACTGAAATCCAAGCTCAACCTGAGAATAAAAAAATAACATACTAACAACGGCATAGAAAACAAAAAATAAATCATTTCTTTCCCACCAAGAAGTTTTTAAGTTTTGGTTATGATGATCTTTATGTAACGTCCATAAAAATCCGTGCATTATATATTTGTGTGAAAACCAAGCCATAAATTCCATAAACAAAAAGGTCGATATAAAGACAATTGCAAATTTTAGTATTTCCATTTAGAGTAGATTTAATTGATATTTAACATAGCTTCGAGTTAGAAGTTCAATCTTTTTTAGGTTAGGCACTCTTATTCTTCTATTGATAATTTCAGTCGCTGGGGTCTTTTTAAGTTTTTTAAGCAATTGATTATAATATCTGTAGGCCATAAACACACCAAATTTAGCATCTAATGGTAGTTGTTTGATACCTTCTAAGCCATCTTTAAAATCATTTTCGATTTCATTTATAATTTCATTTTTTTCGGATTCGTTTAATTTTTCAAATTTAGTATTAGGAAAATAAGTTCTATTTAAATCTTCTTTATCAGCTTTTAAATCCCTCAGAAAATTTACCTTTTGAAATGCTGAGCCAAGTTTCATAGCATTATTCTTTAGTTTTTTATAAAGTTTCCCTTCACCTTGAACAAAAACCTTTAAACACATTAATCCTACAACATCTGCCGAACCATAAATATATTCTTTATACTCTTTTACTGTACTGTAATTTTTTTTTGTTAAGTCCATTCTCATGCTTTTCATGAAGGAATCAACTAAATCTTTGTCAATGTTATACTTATGGAAGGTATGTTGAAAAGAATTTAGGATTGGATTTAGGTGTATTTTGTTAGTTAAGGCTTTTTCTAAATCATCTGAAAAGTCGTTAAATAATTCTGTTTTATTATAGTCATGAAATGAATCAACAATTTCGTCAGCAAATCTTACAAAACCATATATATTATAGATATCCTTTCTAATATTTTCAGAAAGAAGTCTTGTAGCAAAGGAAAAAGAGGTACTATAAGTTTTAGTAACATTTTCACTGCACCTGTAAGAAACTTCATCAAAAATATTTTTCATTGGTTTTTTTTTACAATTTAACAATAAATTAGAATATATTTTTATTTGTTAATAAGATTAGCAACCAGTTCACCTGAAACTATAGCAGGAGGAACCCCTGGTCCTGGAACTGTTAGCTGACCACAGAAATACAAATTTTGTACCAATTTACTCTTAATGTTTGGTCTTAAAAAAGCTGTTTGAAATAGGGTATTTGCTAATCCGTAGGCATTTCCACCGTAAGAATTGTATTCTTTTTTAAAATCACTAACACAAAAGCTCTTCTTGAATATAATTGAGTCTCTTAATTTTTGTTTTGTATAACTCTCTAGTTTTTCCAGAATAATATTGAAATATTTTTCTCTTATTTCAATTGAGTCTTCAAGATTTGTAGCTATTGGAATTAAAAAAAAACCATTCTCACAATTACTAGGTGCAGTTTTTGCATTAGTTTTTGATGTAAAATTTGCATAAAAAAGTGGATCGGTGGGCCACTTGGGTTTATTATAAATCTCATCTGCATGTTGATCAAAATCGGTATCAAAAAACAGGTTATGATGTTCAACATTTTTTAGTTTTTTGTTAAAACCAACATAAAATAGAAGTGAGGAGGGGGCAAAAACTCTATTTTCCCAATAATTCTCTGAATATTGTCTAAACCTTTTCGGTAATAAACCCTCAGTGTGATGATAATCAGCGCCTGAAATAACTAAATCACATTTTACTTCACTATTTTCAAAAATGAGATTACTAACATTTTTATTTTTAATTTGTATTTTCTGTAAATCATGATTGGTTTTATAACTAACTCCTAAAGATGTTCCCAGTGATACCATAGCGGTTACCAAATCATAGAACCCATTTTTTGGTTGAAAAGTACCAAGCCCGAAGTCAGCATAGTTCATAAAATTGTAAAATGCCGGAGTATTAGAGGCTTTTGCACCTAAAAAAAGAACTGGAAATTCTAATATAGATCTTAATTTGGGATTTTTAAATTCCTTATTCACATCTTTTCGTATTGTAGAGACAAAATATCTAACCTTTTTGATTGTTTTTAACGAAACTAATTCTAAGGGACTCATCCCTGGCATCTTATACAGCATATCTGTAACACCAATTGAGTAATTTTCTTTAGCTTTTTGCATGAATTTTTTTAATTTCATGCCGCTTCCTTTTTCTATTTTTTCAAATTTTTCAGATATTTTTTCAATGTCATCTTCAATATCAATATAATCTTCTGAGCCAAAGTATACTCTATATGCTGGGTTAAGTTTTTTTAATTTATAAAAATCATTTGTGGTTTTTCCAAAGTCATTAAAAAATTTCTCAAAAACATCAGGCATCCAATACCAGCTTGGTCCCATATCAAAAGTAAATCCTTCAGCTTTAAATTGTCTTGCTCTTCCACCAAGCCTGTCATTTTTCTCATATACAGTTACATTGTGACCAGCTTTTGCTAGATAGCAAGCAGCAGATAACGAGGAAAATCCTGAACCTATAATTGAAATATTTTTTTTCATAAATTTTGAGTGCGCACGAGAAGACTCGAACTTCCACAATCATAATGATTATTAGGCCCTCAACCTAACGCGTCTACCAATTCCGCCACGTGCGCATAATTTAAATTTAATTGTTATTAATGTATGTTCTTGGGGTTATTCCGTATTTTTTTTTGAAAGCAGCAATAAAATGACTTGATGAACTGTAACCCAAGTCATAACTCACCTCATTAACATTAAGATTTCCGTTACTTAAAAGCTGTTTAGCTCTCTCCATTTTAAAATCAAATAAATATTTGTACACAGGCTTGCCATATATCTCTTTGAACCCCTTTTTTAAATTTTTCAAACTTAAATCAATTGTCTTTGATAATTCAATTAAGCTGGGAGGATTTTTAATATCCTTTAGTATCACATCTTTAGCTTTAGCTATCTTCTTTAAGTTTTCATCATTATTAAGAAATGGGCATTGGTCTAGATCTATTTCTTTTGTTTTTTTAAAAATAAGACTAAAAAGTTCATAGATTTTAGCCTTGTATAACAAACTTCTTGTCGAATTGTCCATATCATTTTTAATAATCTGATTGAGAACAATTAATATTGAGTTTGAAATTAAATTTTCTGAGTAATGTTTTTGATTTAAACTTTTATTTTCAAAAAATGGAATATCAGATGATGATGAGGAAAATAACTTGTGGAATTCTACTATCGGAATTAAAACCGAAATAACCTTGGAATTTTTAGCCGCTGAAGCATCAATGGTTAAGGGTTTTTCAGGATTATATAATGTTAAAAACTTTCCCTCATCTAACTTAAGATTGTAAGCTCCTTTATTATAGTTGAATGTTATTGATCCAGAAATACAAAAATGAAACTGTATAAATGAAGCATCAAGCTTATCATAAAATATATTTTTTTTTCCGTTATCCTTAACAATAATTTTGATCAAAGTTAAGTGGTTGCCAACCTGAAATTCATTCATCATGTAATCTTTGTCTTTGACTTCTCAATAATAATGCCTAAATATAAAAAAACCAGCATATAGCTGGTTTTTTAAATGAAAGATATTTGTAATTATTCAAAGTCCGTAACTCCTTCATTGGGTTGATAAACGTAATTAAAGGTGTAATACCTGCTAGGGTCTGAGAATGCATCAGGATTTTCGGGCGCACCCAGATAGTAGCTTAGTATCTCCATTTTTGCATATTTTCCGTCACTGGTACGAAATACTAATATTTTACCAGGTGTTGGGCTAATTAGGTATGTAGGAGGCCCTGTGTAAGTATACCATCCGTTTCCAGATCCTGACGCAATAGCATAACCTTCAGATGAATCTTGCGTAATGAGTGATGTGTCAACTACAACCATTTCAGCCATTGTTCCGCTAAAAATATATACTCCTGCATCTCCAGTTCTTTCAGGCTCATCATTTGTTTCTAAAGATATTCCACCGTTGACAATTATTGATGTTCCACGAAATGCAATATCCCAATCAGTTTCACTGTTTGTTTCACTTCCAGTTTCGAAATCAAACTTTGTAAATTGCCCTGATATCGGTTGTCCCTGACCACCTTCTTGCGGTGCATGTAGGTCCTCAACTGTAACACTTTGGATATCCTGTAAATTAGGTCCATCATCTTCACAGTTGTAGAATGAAATTAACATGATTGATAATATTAAAAATTTGATAGTTTTCATAAAATGATATTTGATATTAATAAATTAATTTAAATTATGTTTAATTCTTAAATAGTAAATTCTTCCACTTAGGCTTGAGATGTTTTCTGCATCTAAGTAGTTGAACATATTTTCAATTCCACCTGAAATCATGGTTTTCGAATTTATTTTTTTGTTTAAACTGAGATTAGCTGTTATATGACCTTTTACAAATGTGTCATACTTATCTAGGTAATTATTAGAGTTACTATCGAATAAACCATATTTACTTCTATAGCTTAATCTTATGTTTGCACTGAATTTTTTTTCAAGATTATTGTAGTTAATTTTAAAAATTCCCATATGTCTAGATCGATTATATAAGCCAAAATAGTCAGACTTATTTAGTCTAAATGCGGGGGAGGTCGGGGTTAATCTTGCAAAAATTTCACCATTTTCAAATGCTTTTCTCGCTTCCATCTCAAATGCGTATAATAACTGATAGCCAAGGGAAAAATCAAAATAATTATCGGCTTTGAATTTTGTTTTGATATCAAAACCAAAAGTTGATACATTATTTACATTGTAATATGAAAATACATTTTGACCATTATTTTTATTAGCGATTGCTCTATAATCAATTAAGTTTTTAGCTGAATTTCTAAAAATATTTGTAGAAATACTGACTTGTTCATTTACTTCTATGTTGTATCCAATATTAAATCCAAAAGAACTTTCTGGACTGAGTGATTCTTGAAACTCCTCGATTGGAACAATTATGTTTGCAATTTGCCCTTCTTCAATTAATTGATTTAACACATTTTCAACAACATTGTATCCGATTACTGAATAACCAACAGAGGAATTTGAAAAATTAAAGTAAAGCTGTCTAAAGTCAGGAGTTTTGTATCCGTATCCAGCCGAGAATTTTATTGATTCATTATTATTTATTTTAAAAATACCTGAAAGTTTTGGGCTAAATTGAGATTTGTATTCTTCAAATTTATCAAATCTTCCCCCAAAGATTAGATTAATTTTTTCTGTTGGGTAAAAGTCATATTGAAAGTAAATAAATGGTGAATTTTGTTTTGGTTTACTTTCAAAAAATGTTCTGTTTAGTGTTTCATATTTATAGCCCATTCCAAAAACAAATTCGTTCTGCATGTCGACTTTATAAACTGTCTTAATTTCGGGTTTTACAAGAATTTGATCATAAAAACTCTCACTGAATCTATTTCCTTGATCATTGTTTAAAAATTCATCTCCAAAATAAGATGTATAATATATTTCAAAATCAATTTTAAATTTATCTGAATTATGATTTATTATGAGGTTAATATTATCCTCAGCTGTAAAGGTTTCTCCTGTTAAGTTATTTGGCGCGATGTTATCAATTAGTTGAGCAAAGTATCGGGCATTAATTTTAATATTTAATTTTTCACTAATGTCTTTACTCAGCTTGATTTGAAGGGTATTGTTTCTAAATTTATTTACAGTGTTTAAACCATCACCTTCCACTAAATCATATCCGTTGCTTGAAAAATTATTAAAAAATATAGAGCTGTAAAAGTTATTTTTTCTGTAGCTAATATTGGCGTTCTTATCAAAAGTATTGTGAGTTTCATAAGAACCAATTACCTNTGCTTTAAATCCGGGTTTTGGTTCTTCTGTAATAATATTTATGACACCCGCAAATGCATTATTTCCGTAAAGACTAGAAGATGGTCCACGTACAATTTCTATTTGTTTTACATTTCCAACGGAAATTCTGTTTAAATCTAAGGTACCGGCTAATCTACCAACCAATGGCTGGTTATCAATTAAAATTAGTGTATACTCCGAGTCTAATCCTTGCATCTGAATTCCTTCGCCACCGCCAAAATCAGAAACAGTTATTAACCCTAATTCTTCGTTAATTATATCAGAAAGCCTAGTAGCATTTGTTTTTTCAATTTCTTCTTTTTTTATAATTGACGCATTNAATGGTAAAGATGATAGAACTCTTTCAGTTTTTGTCCCTGTGATAATTACTTCTTCAAGTTTGTTTTTGGTTGAATCATTTCCTAAAATAGTAGATTGACCAAATGAATAATAAGGGTTTAAAAAAGGTATAATGAAAAAAAATATTTTTGTTGACAAAATTAAATTTTGCGCAAATATAACTATGGGTAAGAAAAAAATAATAACGAATAAAGTTCTTTTATATAGTATAAAGTTCTATCAGTAAAATATAAATTAGGATAAATAAAGTATCGTAGAAAGTCTGGTTTAAAAAAGTGACCTGGCTGGGGCTCGAACCCAGGACCCTCTCCTTAAAAGGGAGATGCTCTACCAACTGAGCTACCAGGTCAAATTTAACTACTTTGAGGCTGCAAATATAAAATGTTTAATTTATATTACAATGCTTTTAATAAAGAATTAATGAATATAATTTTATTGGGATATATGGGTGTCGGTAAGTCTTTAATTGGGCAATATCTTTCCAGTATACTAAATCAAAAGTTTATTGATTTAGACGAATATATTGAAACAAAAAAAAGTAAGTCCATTCACGATATTTTTAAAGATTCTGGTGATATATATTTTAGAAAAATTGAAAGTCAATTACTAAATGATTGTTTGCTAAATTATACTAATATAATTCTCTCAGTTGGAGGTGGTACGCCGTGTTATAATAACAACATGTCTTTAATAAATTCAAACAATAATATTTCAGTATATCTAAAAAACAGAAATGTAGAATTAGCAAAAAGACTTTTTCAGATAAAAGAATGTAGACCTTTAATCTCTAATATAGAGTCTGAGGAAAAAATGATTGAATTTGTTTCTAAACATCTTTTTGAAAGAGAGGTTTTTTACAATCAGGCAACTATCAAAATTGATTGTCATGGAAATGATATAAATACAATTTGTAAAGAGATAATTTCAGTATTAAACTAAGTAGGCATTTATTTCATTATCATTAATTGAAACCTCAACATGATTTTGGATTGATGTTGAAAGTGATAATCCTTTATAATCAGCTTTAATAGGATATTTTTTGTGGTTTCTATCAACTAGTACAGCTGTTTTTAATTTTTTAAGCTTTGTGTTTAAAAAATATTTTACTGCATACATTAATGTTGATCCAGAGTTTAGAACATCATCAACAATAACAACAGACTTATTTTCATATTGCTCTTCAACAAGAGATACAGTAATTTCTTTTCTTGGATTTTTTTTATCAATTTTAATACTGCACAGCTGTGTTTTTTTATCAGAAGTTTTTTTTATTTCATTACAAATTTTTTTTGCAATTAAATACCCATTATTTTCAATTCCAGCTATAATTATTTCATCATCAATTGAGTTAGACTCAATGATTTGAAGAGAAATTCTTNTGATTTTCTTTTTTACCAGATGATAATCTAAAATCTTATTCTTGTCCATAAAAGNATGTTAAATAAATANAATATATTCTATATAATTGTATTTTTGNTGACAAAGTTAATTATTCTATGAAATTAAAACTANATATACTTTTAATCTCAATTTTGTTTGTTGGGTTTTCGTGCGGTGATGATGGAGCAGATAATGTTATTGAGGTACCTGAGGCTGATAGAACCGAGCAGCAAGTTATAGATAATGATTCTCTGGTAGGATATTTACAAACACATTATGTTAATGAATCGATTTTAATTAATAATCAATCAATTTTATTTAATGATTTTGAGATAAATGAATTACCTGAGGATGGTAATCTTCCAGATCCAGACCAAAATACATTACTTATAGATTTAGTTGAAACCTTCACAACAACTTATTTTGATGTTGAGTATGAGTATTATATTTTAAAAGTTAATCAAGGTGGTTCAGATAATTCACCTAATTTTTCAGATAAAGTAAGAGTTTCTTATGAGGGGACATTGATGGATAATACCGTATTTGATAGTTCCATTACACCTGTAGATTTTGATTTAACCTCTACAATCGCTGGTTGGGGTAGGGTTTTACCTGAATTTAATAATGCTGAAGATTTTATCATAAATTCTGATGGAACTGTTACTTATAATAATCCAGGAATTGGAATAATGTTTCTACCTTCAGGTCTTGGCTACTATTCAGCTGCGGCAGGTTCAGTTCCTTTATATTCAAACTTAATTTTTAAATTTAAAATATATCAATCAGAGTTTAATGATCATGATTTTGATAATGTTCCGTCACATTTAGAAGATCTCGATGGAGACTTTGATTTAACAGATGATAATTCAGATGATGATTCATTTGCTGATTTTGTGGACGGTGATGATGATAATGATGGTACATTGACTATTGATGAGGATTTGGAGCCTGACACAGACTTGACGTTGGACAGAGACGGTGATGGTGATCCAACTAACGATATCGGTGATGGTGATCCGACAAATGATGATACAGATGGCGACGGAATTCCAAACTATTTAGATCCTGATGATACAGCATCAAGAGACGATTAGATTATTTTCTGTTAATTACCTTTTTTACTTTTTCAACAATTGAATCGGAATTTAAACCGTATTTTTTCATTAATTGAGCTGGGGTTCCAGATTCTCCAAAAGTATCTTTTGTGGCTACGAATTCCTGCGGTAAAGGCATATTTTTAGATAAAACTCTTGAAATACTTTCCCCTAGTCCTCCAAGATAATTGTGCTCCTCAGCAGAAACAATACATTTAGTTTTTGAAACAGATTTTAAAATTATTTTTTCGTCTAAGGGTTTAATTGTGTGAATGTTAATAACCTCAGCACTAATACCTGATTGGTTTAAGATTTTAGCAGCTTCAATTGATTCCCATACTAGATGTCCTGTTGCAGCTATGGTTACATCATTACCTTCAATCAGTTTCATCCCTTTTCCAATTTCAAATTTTTGATATGGATCTGTGAATACAGGTACTTTAGGTCTGCCAAATCTTAAATAAACAGGCCCAACGTGATCAGCTATAGCTAATGTAGCTGCTTTAGTTTGATTATAGTCACATGTATTAATAACAGTCATTCCTGGAAGCATCTTCATCATTCCGATGTCTTCAAGAATCTGATGTGTTGCGCCATCTTCACCAAGAGTAATACCGGCATGAGATGCACATATTTTAACATTTTTTCCAGAGTAAGCAATTGACTGTCTTATTTGGTCATAGACTCTACCAGTTGAAAAGTTTGCAAAGGTTCCGGTGAAAGGAATTTTACCACCAATTGTTAAACCAGCTGCTATACCCATCATATTTGCTTCAGCTATTCCAACTTGAAAAAATCTTTCCGGATGATTATTCTTAAATTCATTCATTTTAAGCGAACCAGTTAAATCAGCACAGAGTGCCACGATATTTTCATTTTTAAAACCTAGTTCAGTCAGTCCGTCTCCAAAACCACTTCTGGTATCCTTTTTTTCGGTGTAAGTAAATTTTTTCATATTAATAATCCCCTAGAGTTTCTTCATTTTGATTTAAACCGATCATTAATTGATCATCATTTGGTGCTTTTCCATGCCATTCGTGAGTATGCATCATAAAATCAACACCATTTCCCATAATTGTTTTTAATAAAATACACACAGGTTTATTATTAAAACATATTTCTTTTGCTTCTTTTAGTGACGATTTAATTTTATCAATCTTATTTCCTTCAAAACATTCGATTACCTCCCAGTCAAAGGCATTAAATTTAGATTTTAAATTACCGAGACTTAATACATTTTCTGTTGATCCGTCAATTTGTTGACCATTTAAATCAACTGTAACAATAATATTATCAACTTTATTTGCTGATGCGTACATTATTGCTTCCCAATTTTGACCCTCTTGAAGCTCTCCATCACCCATTAGACAGTAAACCAAATTCTTGTCTTTATTCAACTTTTTTGATAATGCAGCTCCAATAGCTACTGATAATCCTTGTCCTAAAGAGCCAGAAGCAATTCTTACACCAGGAAGCCCTTCATGAGTCGTTGGGTGTCCCTGTAGTCTAGAGTTTATTAATCTAAATGTGTTAAGCTCATTAACCTCAAAATAACCACATCTAGCCAAAACACTATAAAAAACTGGTGATATATGACCATTACTTAAAAAGAATATATCTTCATCTTTTCCATCCATAGAAAAGTCTTTATTTCTTTTCATTTCTGAATTAAATAATGTTACCAAAAATTCAGCACATCCAAGTGAGCCACCTGGGTGACCTGAATTTACTTTATGAACCATTCTTAAAATGTCTCGTCTTGTCTGGATTGTTATTTTTTCTAGGCTTTTTGTATCAATCATTGGAGAGTTAATTTCAAGTCACAATTTAAATTAATGTGATACATTAATAAAATTATTTAAACGCCATTTATTAACAATTAGACTTTTTTAGTAACATGAAGATTTATGAATCTAACTTGGTTATATTTGCCAGTATATGATTCCAAAATTTAGACTTGAATATAAAGACAAGCTTTCCAATGCAAGAGCTTGTAAAATAAAAACTCATCATGGTGAAATTAATACTCCAGTTTTTATGCCAGTTGGAACTCAGGCAACTGTAAAGGGGGTTCATCAAAGTGAGTTAAAGGATGAAATAAAATCAGAGATTATTTTAGGAAATACATATCATCTTTATTTGAGGCCTGGAATTGAAGTTATTGAAAAGGCTGGTGGTATTCATAAGTTTATTAATTGGGATCAAAATATTTTAACAGATTCAGGAGGTTATCAGGTTTATTCTTTATCCTCAAATAGAAAAATTACAGAAGAAGGTGTTCAATTTAAAAGCCATATAGATGGAAGTAAACATTTTTTTTCGCCAGAAAGCGCAATAGATGTTCAAAAATCAATTGGAGCTGATATTATTATGGCTTTTGATGAGTGCCCACCTTATCCGTGTGATTATAGTTATGCAAAAAATTCAATGAATTTGACTCATCGTTGGTTAGATAGATGCATAAATCAATTTAAAGATACTACACCAAAATATGGTTACGAACAAATATTTTTTCCAATTGTTCAAGGTAGTATTTTTAAAGATTTAAGANAGGAGTCCGCAAATTTTATATCTTCAAAAAATTGTTTTGGTAATGCAATTGGTGGTCTTTCTGTTGGTGAACCTCATGATGAAATGTATGAAATGACTTCANTAGTTTGTGAAATTTTACCTGAGGATAAACCAAGATATCTTATGGGTGTCGGTANCCCCGTGAATCTACTTGAAAACATTGCTCTAGGAATTGATATGTTTGATTGTGTTATGCCAACACGAAACGGTAGAAATGGGATGTTATTTACTTCTGAAGGAATAATTAATATCAAAAATAAAAAATGGGAATTTGATTATTCTTTAATCGANGATAATGGTACTACATGGGTAGATAGAACTTATTCAAAATCTTACTTAAGACACTTATTCTCTGTTAATGAAATGCTTGGAAGACAAATAGCATCAATACATAATTTGGGTTTTTACTGTTTTCTTATGAGTGAGGCCAGAAAAAAAATAATTGATGGAGATTTTTTAAATTGGAAGGATAAAATGGTAAAAAAATTAAATAACAGGTTATAGTTGAATAAAATAGATAAATACATATTAAAAAAGTTTTTGCTGACTTATGTTTTAATTCAAGCATTATTTGTTCCAATTGCAATTGTTGTGAATTTAGCTGACAATATTGATAAGTTATTAGCAAAACAAGTTCCAATTAACGAAATACTAGAGCATTATTATAATTTTAGTATTTATTTTTCTTCAAGTTTATTACCCTTATTCCTTTTCCTAGCAATAACATGGTTTACATCAAAATTATCNTNTAACTCTGAAATAATTGCATTGTATTCTTCTGGTGTTTCAATAAGAAGAATTTTACAGCCATATATGTTAGGTTCTCTTTTTATTGCTGTTTTTTCATTATTCATAGGAATGTTTATAGTACCAGAATCTACAAAAAAGTACAATGATTTTTCTTACAAATATTTGAAAGGAAATAGAAAAGCTGTTGATAATAAAAATATCTTTAGGAAGATTAATGAGGATGAGTATATCTTTTTGACTCAATTTAATCAAAAAAACAATGTTGGAACTAATTTTACTCTTGAAAATTTTAAAGGTGAAAAATTAAATTTTAAAATCAGTTCAACTAGTATAAGGTACATTCCGGATATTGAAAAATTTAGGTTAAATAACTATACAAAAAGAACAATTACAGACTCCATTGATATACTTGAATCAAGAAGAACTTTCGANACCATATTTTCTTTTAATGTTGTTGATTTAACTCCTTTAAACTATGTAGCTGAATCTCTCAACTATAATGAATTGGTTAATTTTATCGAAATTGAAAAAAGTAGAGGATCAACTAACATAGAAAGATATTTAGTCGTNAAATATAAAAAATGGAGTATTCCTTTTTCAATTTTCATTTTAACTTTGATAGGCTTTTCTGTTGCAGCAGAGAAGAGAAGAGGAGGTACAGGTGTTAATTTAGCTTTTGGAATTTGTGTTGCAATGGTATATGTGTTTTTTGATAAAATTTTTGGTGTATTAGCTCAGCAATCTGATTTATCTCCGCTTGTAGCAGTATGGCTTCCAAATATTATTTTTGGAGTTTTAGCAATCNATTTGGTTTACAATGCAAAAAAATAATTTAAAACATTTTTTTCATCTTCATTTCTTGGTTTTAATCGCTGGATTTACANCAATTCTGGGTGAATTAATTACAAATTCATCTGAAGTAATTGTTTGGCATCGGATGCTTATCGGATCAGTTTTACTAGGACTTTACATGCTGGCTGGTAATAGAAGTTTTAAAATTGATTTTAAGTTATTTTTAATTTATTCTTTTTTAGGATTAGTTATCTCTTTACATTGGATTACTTTTTTTGAAGCTATTGAACAGTCAAATATTTCGGTTACCCTTGCAATGTTTTCAACTGTAGCATTTTTCACTTCATTCTTAGAACCAATTTTTTACAAAAGAAGTATTGTTTACTATGAAGTTATATTAGGCTTTCTAGTAGTATGTGGAATTTTTATGATTTTTAATGCAGAATTTCAATATTTAAAAGGAATTTTATTAGGATTAATATCGGCTTTTCTTGCGTCTCTTTTTTCTGTTTTGAATGGTTTAATGGTAAAAGAAAATAGTGCTATAACAATCTCATTTTTTGAATTTATTTCTGGTGTATTTTTCATATCAATATTTTTGATGATCAATAATGAATTTTCCTCTGTAATAATTTATGATTTATTCTCTTTAAATTATTTATATATTTTCTTGTTAGGAAGTGTTTGTACTGCATATGCATTCATGGCATCAGTTTATTTATTGAAGTATATTTCTCCATACTCTTTAGTTTTGACATATAATTTGGAGCCTATATACGGAATCATTTTAGCATTAATATTTTTTGGGGATAATGAAAAAATGAGTTTACCTTTTTATATTGGATTCTTTTTAATTCTATTTTCAGTTTTAACAAATATTTACATAAAAAAGAAAGTTAATAAATGATTATAAAGACTAACTTTTTTATATTTATAATAAATAATTAGACGATGAATTATCTTGATTTTGAAGAACCAATAAAAGAACTTGACAATCAGTTAAGAGAATGCTTAGAACTTGGTGAAAAATCAGATATTGATGTTACAGAAACTAGTAATAAAATTCGTACTAAGTTAAAGCAGACTATTAAGNATATTTACTCAAATTTGTCTCCCTGGCAAAAAGTTCAAATTTCCAGACATCCAGATAGACCATACACTCTTGATTATATAAACAATATTCTTGGTAATACTTTTTTAGAATTACATGGTGATCGAAATTTTAAGGATGATAAAGCAATGGTTGGTGGTTTAGGTAAAATAGATAATCAAACTTTTATGTTCATAGGTCAACAAAAAGGCCATAACACGAAGGATAGACAATACAGAAATTTTGGGATGGCAAATCCAGAGGGATATAGAAAAGCTTTGAGGCTGATGAAAATGGCTGAAAAATTTGATATCCCTGTTGTTACTCTAGTAGATACACCTGGTGCTTATCCAGGATTAGAGGCTGAAGAAAGAGGTCAGGGTGAAGCTATTGCAAGAAATATCTTGGAGATGACTAGATTAAAAGTTCCTATTATAACCGTAATAATTGGTGAAGGTGCTTCGGGTGGAGCTTTGGGTATTGGTGTAGGAGATAGGGTTCTAATGCTTGAAAACACCTGGTATTCGGTAATTTCTCCTGAATCTTGTTCTTCGATTCTTTGGCGAAGCTGGGAGTATAAGGAAACAGCAGCATCAGCTCTAAAACTCACAGCCAAAGACATGAAAAAAATGAATTTAGTTGATAAGGTGATTAGAGAACCAGATGGTGGTGCACACAGAAATCAACAAAAAACTTTTGAAATAGTAAAATCAAATATTATTTCATNATACAATGAGCTAAAAAGTCTTTCCTCAGAAAATTTAGTTTCAAAAAGAATGGAGAAATACTCAAATATGGGAGTTTACTCTTCATAATTTTTGTCTATTAACATTTTGTAATGTTTTATTAACATATTTGATGTTGATTATAAAAAAAATTATAGTCATTTTATCAATCTTATTTATTTACTTTAGATACTATGAAACAATCAGCATCATTCNAAGGATTAAATATTGATAAGAACTCAATTATCAATTTAGAAAAAGGTAAATTACCTCCACAGGCTATTGATTTAGAAGAAGTGGTTTTAGGTGCGATGATGATTGATAAAAAAGGGGTNGATGAAGTTATTGATATATTAACTCCGGAGGCTTTTTATAAAGAAACCCACCAATTAATTTTTCAGGCAATTTTTAGTTTGTTTCAAAAGAGTGAGCCTATTGATTTATTAACCGTATCTAATCAGTTAAAAAAAGATAATAACCATGAAAGGATAGGGGGGGACTTCTATTTGATTTCTCTAACACAAAAAGTTTCTTCGTCAGCACATATTGAATTTCATGCAAGAATCATACTGCAGAAATTCATACAAAGAAGCTTGATAAAAATTTCTAATGAAATTATAACTGATTCTTATGATGAAACAAAAGATGTTTTTGACTTGTTAGATAATGCTGAATCAAAATTATATGATGTCACCCAAGGTAATATTAAAAAATCATCTGAATCTGCTCAAAGTCTTGTAATCCAAGCTAAAAATAAAATTGAATCTGTTTCAAACAAAGAGGGTTTAAGCGGAGTAGCATCAGGATTTGGTAAAATTGATAAATTAACAGCTGGTTGGCAGGAAAGCGATCTTGTAATTATAGCAGCAAGACCTGGTATGGGTAAAACTGCATTATCACTTTCAATGGCTAGTAATATAGCGATTAATAATAAAATTCCACTTGCATTTTTCTCTTTGGAGATGTCATCAATCCAGTTGATAACAAGAATGATTTCATCTGAAACTGGTTTAGACGCAAATAAATTAAGAACAGGTAAACTAGAAAAGCATGAATGGGAACAGTTAAATGTCAGAGTTAAAAACTTAGAAAATGCCCCATTATATATTGATGATACACCTTCACTTTCAATATTCGATTTGAGAGCAAAGGCTAGGAGGTTAGTGTCACAAAAAGATGTAAAGATTATCATCGTAGATTATTTACAGTTAATGACAACAGGTGCAAATATTAAAACTGGAAATAGGGAACAAGAAATCTCAACTATTTCAAGAAATTTGAAAGCTTTGGCAAAAGAATTAAATATTCCGGTAATTGCCCTATCTCAGCTTTCCAGAATGGTTGAAGGAAGAACTTCAAAACGTCCATTGTTATCTGATTTGAGAGAATCAGGTGCAATCGAGCAGGATGCCGATATTGTATCTTTCATTTATAGACCAGAATATTATAATATTGACACCTGGGATGACAACGAAAGATCTTCAACGGAAGGTGAGGCTGAATTTATAGTTTCAAAACACAGGAACGGTGGTTTAGGAAATATTAGATTGAGATTTATTTCTACTCTTGCAAAATTTGAGGATATCGAACAATATGATTCACCATATGAGTTTCATTCAAAAATGAATGCAGCAGCAAATGATGACACATTTAAATCAGACAATGGAAACATGGATGATTCAAATGATGATAATGATTTACCTTTTTAAAATTTTTATTTTACTTTTTCAACGATAGCTTTAAATCCATCAGGATCATTTACGGCTAAATCTGCTAAAACCTTTCTGTTTATATCAATGTTATTAGATTTTAACTTGTTGATTAATTGTGAGTATGTAAGTCCATGTAATCTAGACGCAGCATTAATTCTCATTATCCATAATGCTCTAAAATTTCTTTTTTTAGCTCTTCTATCTCTGTATGCATATTGTAGCCCTTTTTCTACGGCATTTTTTGCAACTGTCCAAACGTTTTTTCTTCTTCCGAAGTAACCTTTAGCTTGTTTTAAAACTTTTTTTCTTCTTGCTCTTTTAGCAACTGAATTTACTGATCTTGGCATAATTTATAATTTTAAATTAGGTGGTAAAACATTTACACTTTTTTAACCTAGATTTATGGGTTAATTCCCTTCTTATTTTAATCTCAATTGTTCTTTGATACTATTCATATCACTTTCATGAACCAATCCTGAATGAGTTAATTTTAACTTTCTTTTTTTTGATTTTTTAGTTAAGATATGGTTTTTGAAAGCATGCTTTCTTTTAATTTTTCCAGTACCTGTTACCTTAAACCTTTTTTTAGCACTAGACTTTGTTTTCATTTTTGGCATAATTATTTACTTTTTTTTGGTGACATTATCATAATCATCTTTTTGCTTTCTAATTTAGGAAGTTGCTCTACTTTTCCAAACTTTTCCAATTCTTGAGCTAATTTTAGCAATAGAATCTCACCTTGGTCTTTATATATGATTGATCTTCCTTTGAAAAAAACAAAAGCTTTAAGTTTAGCTCCATCTTTTAAAAATTTTTCAGCATGTTTCTTTTTAAACGCGTAATCATGTTCATCAGTTTGAGGTCCAAACCTAATTTCTTTGACAAATACTTTAGTTGCCTTTGATTTAAGTTGTTTCTCTCTTTTCTTCTGCTCATAAAGGAACTTTTTATAGTCCATTATTTTACAAACAGGTGGAACAGCGTTTGGAGATATTTGAACTAAATCTAACTCGAGTTCATTTGACTTTTCAAGTGCCTTTTGAATCGGATAAATACCAATTTCAACATTATCACCAACCAACCTTACTTCAGATGCTGAAATTTCACCATTTATTTTATGTGGATTGGTTTTTTGGACTCTCCATGGTCTTCTACCTCTACCTGTTCTTCTAATTGCTATAATTAAACATTTTAATTAAACTTATATATTTGTTTTCCCTTTTATGATTTTAACAAAATCTTCAACTTTCATCTTCCCATAATCTTCTCCGCCATGGCTTCTCAAAGAAATTAAATTCTGATTTGACTCTTGTTCCCCAATGATAAGCATATAAGGAATTTTTTCAAGTTCAGCATCTCTGATTTTTCTGCCAATTGTCTCACTTCTGTTATCAATCAGGCCGCGAATTTCGTCATTTTCTAACAAATTTAAAACATTTTCACAGTATTTTTCATGTTTTTCACTGATAGGTAAAATGATAAATTGGTTTGGTGTTAGCCATAAAGGTAAATTACCAGCTGTATTTTCTAATAAAATTGCAATAAATCTTTCGAGGCTTCCAAAGGGGGCACGATGAATCATTACAGGTCTTTTCGAATCATTGTTTTTATCAATATATGTTAAATTAAACCTGTCTGGTAGATTGTAATCAACTTGAATTGTTCCTAATTGCCACTCTCGACCTAATGCATCTTTCACCATAAAATCAAGTTTTGGACCGTAAAATGCTGCCTCACCTTCTTCAATTTTATATTTAAGTCCCTTATCTTTGACTGCTTTAATTATTGCTTTTTCTGATTTTTCCCAGGCCTTAATATCCCCTATATACTTTTCCATATTTTTTGGGTCTCTGATCGAAATCTGTGCGCTATAGTCATCTAAGCCAAGAGATTTGAATACGTATAGAGTTAAATCAATAACATTTTTAAATTCATTATCTAGCTGATCTTCTGTACAAAAAATATGAGCATCATCTTGAGTAAATCCTCTAACTCTTGTTAAACCGTGAAGCTCTCCGCTTTGCTCATATCTGTATACCGTTCCAAATTCAGCATATCTTACCGGAAGGTCTTTGTAGCTAAATTTATTAGAATTATATATTTCACAATGGTGAGGGCAATTCATAGGTTTGAGATAGAATTCCTCATTCTCTTTAGGTGTTTTTATTGGTTGAAAACTATCATCTCCATATTTTTCATAATGACCAGATGTTACATAAAGCTCTTTATTTCCTATATGAGGGGTTATTACCATCTGATATCCAGCTTTTTTTTGAGCTTTCTTTAAAAACCCTTCCAATCTATCTCTAAGTTCAACTCCTTTTGGAAGCCATAATGGTAGTCCCAATCCAACTTTACTGGAAAAGGAGAACAATTTTAAATTTTTACCAATTTTTCTATGATCTCTAAGCTTAGCTTGTTCGATGTTATTTAAATATTCTTTTAGTAGTTTTTGTTTTGGAAAAGAAATCCCATAAATTCTGGTAAGTTGTTTATTATTCTGATCAGCTCTCCAAAAAGCACCCGAAATATTCAATATTTTAACAGCTTTTATAATCGAAGTATTAGGGATGTGACCGCCTTTACATAAATCAGTAAAATTTGAATGATCACAGAAAGTTATTTCACCGTCTTTTAAATCATTGATTAATTCAAGTTTGTAATCATTATCTTCTTCTTTATAAAACTTGATAGCTTCTTTTTTCGAAACAGGTCTTAAATTAAAATCATGCTTTTCTCTACATATTTCTAACATCCTTGATTCGATTTTGTTAAAATCAGATTCGGATATCTTATGACTACCTAAATCTACATCATAATAGAAGCCACTATTAATTGCAGGTCCAATTGTAAGTTTCACACCTGGAAATAGCTCTTGTATTGATTGTGCCATTACATGAGATGATGAATGCCAAAAGGCATTTTTTCCTTCTTCATTATCCCATGTGTAAAGTTCTAGTATTCCATCTTCATTAATCATGCTATTTACCTCAACAACTTTGTCGTTAAAATTTGCAGAGATTACATTTCTTGCTAGACCTTCGCTGATATCTTTAGCAATGGATATTACAGAAGTTTCTTTACTGTATTGTTTTACAGAACCGTCCTTAAGAGTAATATTTATCATCAATGAAAATTAAATACTAAAATTATGAATCATTTTTTAAATAGTTCGGTTATTATTCCAAATAATGACATAAATATCATTACGACGGCACAAATACAAACTATTACACCTAAAATTGTTAAAGTATAAGTTTCCTTTATTCCACCAAAATGAATTAGTATCGGTCCGATAAATATTGGGATTAATGATGAGATTAATAGTTTTATATGATCAGCAATTTTTTTATTCATCTATTTTTTGAAATTTTCAATTGCAGTTCTAATATTTTTATGCTTTTCTATTAATTTTTTTGCAGTTTCTGTTTCAATATCAAGAATTGTTTTTAAAATTCTAACAGCCCTTTCGTAAAGTTTATTATTTGATAATTTCATATCAATCATCTTGTTGTCGTGAATTCTACCCAATTTAATCATAACAGTTGTTGATATCATATTAAGAATCATTTTTTGTGCAGTACCAGCTTTCATTCTAGAACTACCTGTAACATATTCAGGGCCAACAATTACCTCAATTGGAAAGTCTGAATTTTCTGCAATTTTTGTCTTTTGATTACAGGTTATACAACCAGTAGATATTTTATTTTTTTTACACATTTCTAAACCTCCAATTACGTATGGAGTTGATCCGGACGCAGAGATTCCTATTACCAAATCATTTTTGTTCACATTATGTTTAGATAAATCTAACCATGCATCTGATGCAGAATCTTCGGCAAATTCCTGTGAAATTCTAATTGCTTTATCTCCTCCTGAAATTATTCCAATGATTTTATCGTCAATTCCAAATGTTGGCAGGCACTCAGATGCATCAACAATCCCTAATCTTCCGCTTGTTCCAGAGCCAATGTAAAAAATTCTACCATTAAAACTAACTAAATCAATGGCTTTGGATATTAAATCATTTATTTGAGGTAAAGATTTTTTTACAGTGTCAGCAACAGTCGAATCCTCAAAGTTTATTTCAGAAAGAATTTCCTGAACTGATTTCTTTTCAAGATTTGAATATTTTGAATCTTTTTCTGTAGTTTTTATAGTTAGTAGTTTTATATATTATCAATAATTTCATTAAATGATTTAGATGGTCTCATTATTTGTTCAGTTATAATATCATTAGTGTTGTAATAACCTCCCAGATTTACCTTGCTGCCTTGAGCAGCATCAATCTCATTAATTATTTGACTCTCGTTATTTAAAAGTTTACTATAAACTTCNTCGAATTNATCTTTTAATGCAATATTGTCTTCTTGTTTTGATAAATATTCAGCCCAATATAANGNAAGNTAAAAATGNCTNNCTCTANTGTCAATTTCACCTACTTTTCTNGANGGNGATTTTTCNTTTAACAGTAATTTTTCNATNGCTTTTGAAAGACATTCTGAAAGAGTTCTACATTTTAAATTTGTACTCCCAATATTTTCCAATGCAACAGATATCGCTAAAAACTCCCCCAATGAATCCCATCTTAAATGATTTTCTTCTATCAATTGTTGTACATGCTTTGGGGCTGATCCACCAGCACCTGTCTCAAAAAGCTTACCTCCGTTCATTAAAGGTACAATTGATAACATCTTAGCACTTGTTCCTAACTCTAAGATTGGAAATAAATCTGTTAGATAGTCTCTCAGAACATTGCCTGATACTGAAATTACATCGTTCCCTTTCTTGATTTTCTCAAGTGTAAATAAAGTTGCCTTATAAGGAGATAGCATTTGAATATTTAAATCAGAAATATCATATTTTTTAAGTTCTTCCTTGACAACCCTTATGAGTTGTTTATCATGAGATCTATCCTCGTCTAACCAAAANACAGTTGGGTAATTTGTAG
Source organism: Flavobacteriaceae bacterium (assembly GCA_002691265.1). Taxonomy (GTDB): domain Bacteria; phylum Bacteroidota; class Bacteroidia; order Flavobacteriales; family Flavobacteriaceae; genus MED-G13. The sequence continues at coordinate 34,481 of NZHJ01000012.1, forward strand.
ATTTTGCTCTTTCAACTGCTAGTTTTACCCAGTCTTTTATAGCTTCATTTCTTACTAAGCACATTCTCCAAATATCCCCTTTAGTTACATTGTGTGTAAATAAAACTTTNCCGTCTTTAGTTTCAACACATACTTTTCCATCTTCCTTGATTTCGAAGGTTTTATCATGAGAACCATATTCTTCAGCCTTTTTAGCCATCAACCCAACATTTTGAACTGTTCCCATAACAGCAGGATCAAATTGCCCATTTTCTTTACAAAAATCTATTGTTGCCTGATATATTGAAGAGTAGCTGCTATCAGGAATTATTGCTTTAGTATCTCTTAATTCACCATTTTTATTCCACATCTTTCCAGAACTTTTTATCATTGCAGGTATTGAAGCATCTATAATCACGTCACTTGGGATATGGAAATTTGTAATATTCTTTTCAGAATTTACCATAGCTAAGTCTGGACCATTTTCTATATCTAGTTCTATTTCATTAACTAATTTTTCCTTCGTTGGTTTATCTAACTGGTTTATTTTTTCAAATAAATTAGATAAACCACTATTAAAGTTTACGTTGATTTTATCAAGTGTAGTACTATTATTTTCAATAAAATTTTTGAAAAAAACTTTTAAAACATGACCAAAAATTATTGGGTCACTTACTTTCATCATTGATGCTTTAAGATGAAGTGATAAAAGCATACTTTTTTCTTTGCAATCGCAGATCTCTTTTTCGATAAAATCTTGTAATTCTGAAATACTCATAAAACTACAATCAATGATAGCATTCTTATGAATTGTTATGTTTTCTTTAAGAATACTTTTTTTCTCGCTTTTATTGTAGTGATATATATTTAAAAGTTCATGTTTATCACTGGTTAATGAAGTTTCATTATTTCTAAAATCTCCTTTATGCATAGATGAAACGTGGGTTCTTGAATTTTTAGTCCATTCTCCTAATTTATGGGGATTAGACTTAATATAATTTTTTACAGCATTTGGAACTCTTCTGTCAGAATTACCTTCTCTTAAGACAGGGTTAACAGCGCTTCCCTTTATTTTATCATATATTGATTTTATGATTAGGTCATTATCATTTTCTACTTTCTCTGGATAACTTGGAATATCAAAGCCTTGACTTTGTAGCTCGTTTATGGCTTTTTTAAGTTGAGGAATTGACGCACTAATATTAGGTAATTTGATAATATTAGCATTAGGATCTTTAACAAGTTTTCCTAAAAATTCTAAATCATTTTCATATTTAATTTTACTTCCTAAAAAATCGTTAAAAGTTGCAAGAATTCTTGAGGAAAGTGATATATCTCTACTCTCAAATTTAACTCCTGATGATTTTGAAAATGCTTTAATAATTGGTAGTAATGAGGCGGTAGCTAAAGCAGGTGCCTCATCGGTCTTAGTATATATAATCTTCGACATTAATAATCTTCTGAACAGTTAGTATTTCAAAGATAAAAAATGAGTATAAAATATAAAGAATAAATAACGAATAGTTATTAAAAAGCGAAAGCCGCACTAAAGTATTGCTACTGTTGTGCGGCTTTCTAATATCGAATATGTTTGCTTTTCGTTTCCGAGTTGCTCTTTTCCGAGGAATTGAGCTAGCAGACATTTTCGCTATTGTTGGAGTCTTTCTTGTTACTCAGCTCCGAAGAGCTTTTCCCTTTTCTGACTCCTAATTACTTACTTAACATCATTTCTTGCGATTTGATGTTCCTTTCGAGACTTTTATTTCGCTACAGGCTACTAATTTCACACTGTGTTAATTTAATCGCTTTTCAGGATTCTCCTTTGGGGCTAGGCCCTTTTGGACTCCGTTGGGCTAGGCCTTCCGGAGAGAAAGTCTTTTACTTTAAAATTGTGCAGGCACACATTTTAAAATTTAGTTTCTTTCTGTTTAACCTAAAGTTTCCTTTAGGCTTAGTAAGTAATTTGTTAAAGAACGTCCTTGAATTTGTTTCACTTAAAAAGTGTTTTGTTTATCCTTTTGGGATCCACTACAAACAAATCCTGACACTAATTTAGTATAATAGTTGACTTTTTGCTCAAATTTTTAAAAAAAGAAATTCACCTGTTGTAAACCAACGATATTAACAATTGTTAATAACCTAATCTTAATTTCTTTTCTCTTTAATTTTTGCTTTTTTACCTGTAAGATTTCTGAAATAGAAAATACGTGCTCTTCTGACTTTACCTCTTTTATTAATCTCAATTTTTTGAATTGAAGGAGAATTAATAGGAAAAATTCTTTCAACGCCTATCGAACCAGACATTTTTCTAATTGTAAAAGTTTCTGTTGAACCTGAACCTCTTCTTTGCAAAACAACACCTTTAAAGAACTGTGTTCTTGTTTTATCACCCTCTCTAATTTCGTAATAAATTGTGATTGTATCACCTGAACTAAAAGAAGGTAGTTCTTTTTTTTCTACAAATTGTTCTTCAACAAATTTTACTAATGAGCTCATTTTTGTTTTTTTTGAATTAGTCCTGCACAACGTTAATTACCTTAACTAAGAGGTTGGACAGAAACGCGTGCAAATATAATTAAAAAAATAAATTATATTAAAATTAATTTGAACTTTAATTTACAGAAGGTCTGGCCTCTTTTTCTTTGTTAATTCTAAAGATTTTTCCATTCGCCATTTTTCAATCTTTTTTTGATCGCCCGAAAATAATATTTCAGGCACTACCCAGGATTTGTATTCTCTTGGTCTAGTGTAGACAGGGTGCGATAGTAAATTATCTTGAAAAGAGTCAGTTAATGCAGACGTCTCATCGCCTAATGCACCCGGAAGTAATCTAACAATACTATCTGTCAAAATCGCTGCGGGTAGCTCTCCTCCAGTAAGGACAAAATCTCCGATTGATATCTCGATTGTAATAATATTATCTCTTATTCTCTGGTCTATTCCTTTATAATGACCACAAAGAATAATTATATTTTTCATGCACGATAATTTATTGCTAATTCCTTGATTTAATGTATCACCATCAGGCGTCATGTAAATTATATGATCATAATCACGTTCTTTTTTTAATTCAGCAATACAGTTATCTATGGGTTCTATAAGCATAACCATACCAGCACCACCCCCGTATTGGTAATCATCTATTGATCTATAATTGTTTGTTGAATAGTCTCTTAAATTGTGGATATGTATTTCAATAATTTTCTTATCAATCGCTTTTTTTATTATAGATGAATTAAAAGGTCCGGTAAGAAGTTCTGGTACAACTGAAATTATGTCGATTCGCATAGAAAAATTTATCTAAAGTTAAATCTTTCTAATTTATTATCCTTTGTCAATATTTCAATACTAATTGGATCATAATACTTTCTGGATTTTACTATTTTATCTATATCTGCGATTGAATTTATCTCTTCACCGTTAATTTTTTTTATTATGTCATTTTCTTTGACCCCATAATCTTCCCAATACGATTTATAGTCAGAGTTAAATTCTGAAATCTTTACACCTCTTTCTAAGTCTCTATCTATCAGTTCTGATGAACTCATATTTTTGAGTATTCCTATTAAATAAAAATTAATCCTTTCATTTTTATTTAATTGTACTCTTACCTTTTTAGAAACATTATCTCTTTTGAGATTTACTTCTACTATATCATCAGGTCGTTTAGTATTTAGGTAACCTTTTAAATCAGAAAACTTGGAAATTTTTATACCATCAATATCCTTGATTATATCACCTATTTTTATACCAGCTGAATTAGCTCCGGATTCTTTATCTATACCGTTTATAAAAAATCCCTCAGTATCTTCTACATCTAATTCTTTTGCTCTAAAACTATTTAGTGAAGTGCCTGTAACGCCAAGAAAGCCATATTGGACATTTCCATACTCTAAAATATCTTCAATTACCTTTTTTGCTATGTTACTCGGCACAGCAAAGGAATAACCCACATATGAACCCGTTTGGCTTTGTATTGCTGTATTAATCCCAATCAATTCACCTTTATCATTTATTAATGCCCCACCTGAGTTTCCTGGATTTACTGCAGCATCAGTTTGAATATAAGATTGAGTTGTTCTGCCAGTTGGATCTAAATTTCTTGATTTTGCAGAGATAATCCCAGCTGTTACTGTTGAAGTTAGATTAAAAGGATTACCAACAGCTAAAACCCATTCTCCAATTCGAGTACTATCGCTATCTCCAAAGACTGCATATGGAAGTTCATCATTAGTTTCTATTTTTAGAAGAGCAATATCATTTTGTTCGTCGCTTCCAATTATTTTAGCATCATATGATTGGTTGTTATTTGTGGTTATTTGTATGTCTTCCGCTTTTTCAATCACATGATGATTGGTTATAATATAACCGTCAGATGAAATTATAACACCAGAACCTGAACCCATTTGAGGTCTTCTTTGTGATCTTCCAAAAATAAAATCTTCAATGCTGTAATCACCTCCTGATGAAGAACTTTTAACGTGTACAACTGTATTAATAGATTTTTTTGCAATTTCAACGAAATCAGGTCTTTGTACGTCTAAATAATTAAAATTTGTGTTTTTTGCTTGAGTTTTAAAGCTTTTTAAAACTAAATCTTTGCTTTGTTCTTCTTTTAATTTACTTATTTCCTCCTGAATATTATTTCTTATAATATTTGTAACAAGTAAAATGGAAAGAATTGAAATTATAGAAACNAGTAAGTAAAAAATAAATTTTTTCATGAACAAAAATTAATAATTAAATTTAACTATTATCAATTTTCATGCTAATTTTTTTAACTCATATTTAACAATTTAACATGCCTCATTTATTGCTATATTTGCCCATATGCAACTTGATTTTTATAAATATGAAGGTACCGGTAATGATTTTGTAATTATTGATAACAGAGACTTAACTTTTCAAAAAAAAAATAAAAAATTAATTCAGAATATTTGCGATAGAAAAAAAGGAGTTGGAGCTGATGGATTAATTNTATTGGAAAATCATGACAAATTAGATTTTTCTATGAAATACTTTAATGCTGATGGTTCTGAGTCAGGCTTTTGTGGTAACGGTTCAAGATGTATTACTCATCTAGCAAATAATTTAAATATAATCAATGATAATGCTAAGTTTAATGCTATTGATGGTATTCATGAATCAAAAATTATTAACGGAAATATTAGTGTAAAAATGAATGATGTTTTGAAATCTAATATATACAGATTCAAAGATAGTTATAATACCACATTTATGGATACAGGTTCTCCACATTTAATCAGAAAATATGAAAATATTGACAAAATAGATGTGGTTAAAGAGGCAAGAGANNTAAAGAAAAAATACTCTGAATATACACAAGGTTTAAATATCAATTTCTGTGAGATATCTGATTCTGAATTCAAATTAAGAACTTACGAAAGAGGTGTTGAAGANGAAACCCTTTCCTGTGGAACAGGAGCGGTTGCATCTGCAATTTTTTTAAAAGATTTAGCATTAGTAGATAATATTAACATTGATATTTTAATGAAAGGTGGTTTACTGACTGTTGATTTTATAATTAAAGAAAGCACATATTCTGAAATTTGGCTAACCGGATCGGTTAATATGGTTTTTAAAGGAGTTTATAATAATTTTGATTGATGATTTACTTAAGAAATTTAACAATCGATGATTTTGATTATTTAAACTCTGTTGAAAACAACAAATCTTTTTTGAAATACTCATTTCAAAACAAAAACTATTCAAAAGAGGACCTTATTNAATTTATCTATGATTCTCAGCTTCCATTGGAGCAAACAAATCAGATACGATTTGTAATTTGTAAAATAGAAACAGATGAACCGTTAGGTTTTATTGACTTATTTGAAATTAATTTCACNAAATCTCAAGCAGGAATTTCAATATTAATTTCAAATTCNGAAAATAGATNAAAAGGTTATGGAAAATTATCANTGAAAAAGATTTGTGAATATGCAAGAAAAGAGCTGAAAATCAAAAATCTNTATTGTAATATTTCTNTNGATAATATATTAAGCNTNAATTTTTTTAAATCAGTTGGTTTTAAAGAAATTTCCAAAAACAACAATCTATATGTATCTTCAATTGATAATCATCATGAATCTATAATTCAAATGCAATGTATATAAGAAGGATATTAATGCTTACAGTAATAATTGGTCTCATTTTTATGGGCTCGTTTGCTTTTTATGTATATAAAGTAATGTTCATGTCAAACACTTCTTTTGAAGCTGATGATGTTCATTTATACATAAAATCGGAAACTACATTTAATCAGTTTGTTGAACAGTTAGATCCATATTTATTAAATATTGATGATTTTAGTGTTTTAGCTAAAAGAAAAAAATACACTGTTAGACCAGGTAAGTACAGAATAAATAAGGGAATGAGTAATAATGATATTATAAATTCACTTAGATCTAATAACATTACAGTTAATGTGATTTATAATAATGTCAGTGATTTAAATGATTTAGCGGGTAATATTTCAAATCAAATTGAAGCTGATAGTATTTCATTTTTAAATTCATTCGAAACTGATTTTTTCACTGAAAAGGGCTTTGATGAAAAAAACATCTTATCAATGTATATTCCAAATAGTTATAACTTTTTCTGGAACACTAGTGCCGAAAGGTTTAACCAAAGAATGTTTGAGGAGTATACAAAATTCTGGCAAAAAAATAACAGGGTTGAAAAAGCAAATAAAATTGGATTGTCAAAAATAGAAGTAATGATACTTGCTTCAATAGTTTATGAGGAGTCAAAACAAAATATTGATTTACGTAAAATTGCAGGAGTTTATATAAATAGACTAAATGATAATTGGAAATTAGCTGCTGACCCAACTGTAAAATTCGCTGCATATCAGATGGATGAATATAAAAATACCGTTATTAGAAGGGTGTTAAATAAACATCTAAAAATAGATTCCCCTTATAACACATACAAATATTACGGTTTACCCCCAGGAATAATTTCAATGCCTTCAATCCAAGCCATTGATGCGGTTTTAAATTACGAAAAACATGATTATTATTTTTTTGCAGCTGACCCTAGTAATCCAGGATATCACAGTTTTGCTAGAACACTTTCTGAGCATAAAAGAAATGCACGAAAGCTTCATAGATATTTAAACAGCAAAGGAATTAAAAAGTAACCAANCCAGAGTGAAAAATAAAAATGGAAGGTTCTTTTTCNAGNATTTCTNTTTTTGATTTCCAATCTTTTATTTGCATTGTTTTTATTTTCTGATTTTTAGATCCGATATTTTTTGCAACACATAAAAAAGTATAGTTATTTAAATTTCTTTTCAATTCATCAAAAAGTGATTGGTTTCTGTAAGGAGTCTCTATAAAAATTTGAGACTGGTTATTATTTCTAGATTGTGTTTCGAGTTTTTTAATTCTTATAGATCGTTCGTTTTTATCAACAGGTAGATAGCCATTAAAGCTAAAATTATTTCCATTTAATCCAGAGCCCATCATTGCCAATAAAATAGAGGAGGGCCCAACAAGCGGAATCACATTAATATTGTTTTCGTGTGCATGTAATATAAGTTTAGCTCCAGGGTCTGCAATATTTGGACAACCAGCATCGGTTAATAGTCCAATATTTTCTCCTCTCATGCATAGTCCTAATTGTTTTGATGTGATTATTGGGTCATCTTCGTCAAGTACTTCAAAATTTTCATAACTAATTTCTTTTTCAGGACAAATACGTTTAATAAATCCAAGTGATACCTTGCTGTTTTCAACAACAAAATGATTGATTGTATTTATAATGTCTTTATTAATTTCCGGGAAAATATTTTCCTCACTAATTGAGCTAGGGATTATGTAAAGATTTCCTTTAATATTGAATTGGTTTAAACAGAGAGTTTTTTACCTAAGTCTTCAACAAATTTTCTAAACTGCTTGTCTGTAGATGAAAGATTATCAACTGTTTTGCAAGCGTGTAACACAGTTGCATGATCTCTTTTTCCAATTTGTGAACCAATACTAGCAAGTGATGCTTTAGTATATTTTTTAGCAAAAAACATTGCCAACTGTCTAGCTTGAACAATGTGTCTTTTTCTCGTTTTGGACTGTAGGGTAGGGATATCCATTTGGAAATAATCAGAAACAATTTTTTGTATATAGTCAATTGAAACTTCCCGTTTTGTGTTCTTGACGAACTTTTCTATTATTTCTTTAGCAAGGGATAAGTTAATTTCTTTTCTGTTGAACGATGCCTGTGCAATAAGTGATATAATTGCACCTTCTAATTCACGAACGTTACTTTTAATGTTTTTAGCAACATAATGAATAACTTCTTCATTCATTTCGATTCCATCACGATACAATTTATTTTTTAATATTGAAACTCTTGTTTCAAAATCAGGTTTTTGCAATTCAGCAGAAAGACCCCATTTAAATCTTGAAAGTAATCTAAGTTCAATATCCTGCATATCAACAGGTGGTTTGTCACTTGTGAGAACCACTTGTTTACCGTTTTGATGCAGGTGATTAAATATGTGAAAGAATACATCTTGTGTTCCAGGCTTTCCAGAAAAGAACTGAATATCATCAATTATTAGCACATCAATAATTTGATAAAAATAAATGAAGTCATTTCTATTATTCTTTTTTACAGCCTCAATATATTGCTGAGTAAATTTTTCTGCAGTTGTATAAAGAACAGTTTTTTCTGGATATCTTTTTTTGATATCAATTCCAATAGCATTTGCTAAATGTGTTTTTCCTAATCCAACACCACCGAATATTAAAAATGGATTAAATGAAGTTCCTCCAGGTTTGTTAGCCACAGCGATACCTGCATTTCTAGCAAGCCTGTTTGAATCACCTTCAAGGAAATTTTCAAATGTATAGTTAGGATTTAGCTGAGATTCAACTTTTACATTTTTGATTCCAGGAATAACAAAAGGATTTTTTAATTCAGGTACTGACCTATTAATTGGGGTTGTAGCATTCTGTGTTAGAATTGATGAAGAGTTAGAGCTAGGAATTTTTTCGGTAAACGGTTGTGAATTACCAAATGTATTTTCCATTTTGATAATGTAAACTAGCTTTGCGTCATCACCTAAAGTCTTTTGTAATGCAACCTTAAGAATTTTTACATAATGTTCTTCAAGCCATTCGTAAAAGAATTTGCTAGGGACTTCAATGCTAAGAACTTTGTCAGCTAACTTTATTGCTTTGATTGGTTCAAACCAAGTTTTGTAAGCTTGTGGTTGAATNTTGTCTTTTATAAACTTAAGACAGTCAGACCACACAGAATTAGCACTTACATTCATTTATATAAAAATTAAATTTTCGAAATTAGNCCAATTTTAGTTTAACATTGAATAATATTGGGTCCAAAACGTAAAAACAAATATGTAAACAAATTTTTTAAAAAAAAAATTAAAATGGGTTGTTTTTTAATTTTTTTTTTTAGAGGTTTTGGTCATTAAAAAATTATTAGTTTTTTAATTTTTTTTTGTGAATAATGAAAAATTTTTCTATTAGAATTAAAGTACGTTATTGTGAAACAGACCAAATGGGTTTAGTACACCATGGAAGTTATGTAAATTATTTTGAAGAAGCACGAATTGCTTGGATTTCTAACTTAGGTCTTTCATACAGTGAAATGGAAAAATCAGGAATTATACTTCCTGTATCTAAGCTTAATGTAAGTTACTTAAAACCAGCACACTTTGATGATAATTTAGTTGTCAATGTGGAGCTTGATGAGATACCAACCTCTAGACTAATTTTTAATTACACGATAAAAAATAATGATGAAGTCGTTGTTACAGGCAATACAGTTTTAGCTTTTTTAAATAAGGAAACGAATAAACCCGTGAGATGTCCAGATTATATGTTGGAAAAAGTGACTCCTTTGTTTTCGTAACACACAAGTTCGTTATCCCCAATTTCGATTTTTTTTGATTCTTCGAGTTTTATATTAGGTCCTTTAATTCCATCCCCTAATTTTTCTTTTGTTTTAAAAACTCTCATCTCGTCCCAAGTTTCAGAATCTATAAAGTTTGATAATGTTTTAGTTCCACCTTCTACAATAATTGAAAGAATTTTATCGTCATAAAATTTATCACACATTTGTTTTACAATGTCTTTTTCAAAATCTATTTTCTCATCATTTAGTGTGGTTACTTTTGATTCTTGATTGAAAATTTTATAATCCTTTTGAAAGCCATTTTTTGACAATATATATATATCACAATTTTTTCCTTCCCAGTCTCTAGTCGTTAACCTTGGATCATCTTCACGAATGGTTTTTGCACCAACCAAAATAGCCTGCTCTTCACTACGCCATTTGTGAACCAGCTGTCTGGATTTTGTATTTGAAATCCAATAGGGTTCATTTACATTTTTTTCAATGGGGGCAATAAATCCGTCAGCAGTTTCAGCCCACTTTAGAATTATATACGGTCTCTTATTTGAAATGTAGCTTAGGAATCTTTTATGATGTTCAATACACTCGTTTTTTAAAATATCAGAAATTACTTCGACTCCATTTTCCTTTAGTTTTTCAATTCCTTTTCCAGAGACAAGTGGGTTAGGATCTTTAATTCCAATAACAACTTTTTTAATTCTACAAGCTATAATTTTATCTACGCAGGGTGGTGTTTTTCCATGATGACAACATGGTTCCAGTGTCACATAGATTGTAGATAGTTTTAATAATGATTTGTCTTCAACGGAATTAATAGCATTTATCTCTGCGTGATTTCCACCAGCCTTGGATGTGTAGCCTTCACCAATTATTTTATCATCAACTACTAGACAAGAACCAACACTTGGGTTTGGATAAGTATTTCCTATCCCTAATTTACCTAGCTCAATGCATCTACTAATATATTTTTCGTGTATATTCACAATACAAAAATAGTATAAAATGCTTCAATATAATGGATATAATATTAGGGATATTGA
>NZHJ01000013.1 GCA_002691265.1 Flavobacteriaceae bacterium
ATATTCCTCACTGCTGCCTCCCGTAGGAGTCTGGTCCGTGTCTCAGTACCAGTGTGGGGGATCCCCCTCTCAGGGCCCCTATCTATCGTAGCCTAGGTGTGCCGTTACCACACCTACTAGCTAATAGAACGCATACTCATCTCATACCGAAAACTTTAATCTTAATAAGATGCCTTAAAAAGATACTATAGGGCATTAATCCAAATTTCTTCGGGCTATTCCCTAGTATGAGGCAGATTGTATACGCGATACTCACCCGTACGCCGGTCGTCAGCGAAGTGCAAGCACTTCCTGTTACCCCTCGACTTGCATGTATTAGGCCTGCCGCTAGCGTTCATCCTGAGCCAGGATCAAACTCTTCATTGTTAAATTTTAAATACTATTTAACAACTAAAGAAATTAAATTCTATCTGCTCATGATGGTTTATTCTCTGAAATTAAAATAAATTTTAATTTACGCTGTCAATCAATTTCAATATTTTAAAGAACATAAATTTTTCTCTGCTTCATAAAAAGCAGGGGTGCAAATATAAAACCCTTTTTTTTGCTGGCAAAAAAAAAATCTGAAATAAACTACTATTTATTAACAGATTTAACCATATTTTATGGCTATTTGCCTTGTAGCGCGTGCAAATATAGTATCTTTTTAAGATGTACAAAACATTTTACATATATTTTTCAGAGAATATTTAGATGTAGTTTATTATCAACTACTTAACTACATGAAAAAATTCCAAACTAATCCAAATCTAAAGGTAAAATCTCTGTAAGGATAATTGGGAGCGGAATAATAGTTATACCCTGTAAATGAAGAATTAAAATGCTCAAACTTGAAATATAACCTTGTTTGTTGAATCTTAGCATTGATAAAAAAATCGATTATCGGAAATTCTCCGATTTCCTTATCATTCTGAACATACAATTCTGACAACAAAGGATCATATCCATTCATATAAAATTTAGAAAAATATTTTACTCCGAAACCTGTTTGCAAATACAATGCTTTTTTAAACATATGTGTGCTGTAATAAAAAGTATTTCTTGAAACTATTTCAGGTAAATTTATGATATTATCAGAAATCGTTTTTTGTAAAAGCAACTTAGAATCAATTGAAAATTTTCCAAATTTTATTTTTCTAGCCAACTTGATTTTTAAAACTTCTAAATTGTCAAGATACTGAACAGGAATAATCGAATAATTGTTGATTCCAGGTGAATTATCATCAATTAATTTTTCAAACTGTACGTGTTTTTTAACTGAAATCAAGTCAATATCTAAATCTAAAATATTACTTAATATCAAATTAAGAGAAACGGAATTAGTCGCTGTATTGTCGAACTCATTATCCCAATTATAGTTTTCATAATTACTGCTGTAAAGCAAGGTATTATAACTTGGTACGACTGAGTAAAAATTATACTTTAATGCTAAAGAGTTGTCATTTTTAAGATTAAACTTTATAATTGAGCTAAATGAATTGGATTGATTATCACCAAAAATAAAATTTTCGGTATTTAATTTTAATTTAATTTTGGAAAATTGCTTAGAATATGAGCCATTTAAGTAAGCAGTTTTTGAGTTTATATTCTGGCTATTATCAACAAAATCATCAATCTGATAATTTTCCAAAAAATATCTATCCGCAATATAACGTAGACCCAAATTGAATTTTCCAAATTTATCAGATTGTAAAACTAAACCTGTTTGTAGGTTAAAAGAATTTAAAAATAATTTATCATTGATTTCCTGAGAGACAAAAGAATCTCCAAAAAACTCATCAGACAATTTTTGTTGAAATTTATATTTTTTTTCTTCAAAATAAACAGAATTGAAAAATTCCAAACTTCTATTATTTAAAGAATCTTTTTCCTTTAAAATAAAAGTTTGATCTGAATAAAATCTTTTCCCTAAAAACTCATTATGAGCATTTTCAAAATTTGGATCAAATACTCCTCTATCAAGAAATTGACTATTACCGTTTTCAAAATTTGAAATGTCAGAATCACTTATACCTCCGTTTTGCTCTGAAAATAACTTTTGATTTGAGTAATGACTTCTTATTTTTAATTTTCTGTTTTTTGAAAAATAATTAGTTGTAAAACTAAAATTCGAAGTATTACTTAAAAAATTCTGATAATTACCCAAAGACCTTAAGCCCTTTCTTGAAATCGAAAAATTAAATTGACGAGACGTATTTACAGCATATACTGCATCAAGTAATTGACCTTGCTCAAAAACTGACCTATACATCAATTCAGTGAAAGGAGTTGGCAAGTCATAATAAACCACATCATCTACAGAATCGTAACTAATATATTTATTGGATGCTCCCATTTTGGGTTTTATCGATTTAATTGCTGAAAAAGACAAAGTATTGTATGCAATTCCTGTATTTGAGAATGGTATTAATTCAAAGTTATCTTCTCTGAGAAAATTTATTTTATGATATTTTTCGATGGTTAGTGAAGTATCAACAACTATTGTATCATTTTGCCTGGTAATGATTAAATAATCCTGAATTTTTGCGTCGGGATTTTTATTTAGTCTTGTGCTTTTATCTCCAAATCTGTTCATTAACGAATCAGCAATTGAAGAATTTTGTAAATTACCGCCACGAATTAGATCCTGAGAAGGACCTTTGGGCATTTGAAAATCTTGACTGAAGTTTGGAATAGACCAAAAAACAAGTAAAATTAAAAATAGATAATTTCTCATTTAACCGAATATATTTACAAAAATAATCAGAAACGAATTAACCTTTAACAATTAACAAATATTTATGCTGAAACCGAGATACAGTGACTATGATCTTGAGTGTGGAATTGATGAAGCTGGTAGAGGTTGTCTTGCAGGTCCTGTTACAGCCGCAGCTGTTATACTAAAAGCTAATTTCAAACATGATTTGATTAATGACTCAAAAAAACTTTCAAAAATCAAAAGAGAAGAACTCTCAAAAACAATTAAAGAAAATTCAATTGCTTACAGTATTCAATTTATTGACTCTGGAAAAATTGATGAAGTTAATATTCTAAATGCATCAATTTTAGCAATGCATAAATGCATTAAAAATTTAAGCATAAAACCAGAGTTTTTGATTATTGACGGAAACAGATTCAAAAAATATAAAGATATACCACATGAAACTGTGATTAAAGGAGATGGAAAATATTTAAATATTGCGTCAGCATCGATTTTAGCTAAACATGCTAGGGATAATTATATGCAAAAGATTTCTAAAAAATTCCCCAACTATCATTGGTTCAAAAATAATGGCTACCCAACCAAACATCACAGAGAAGCAATAAAAAANTATGGACTAACAAAATACCATAGAAAAAGTTTCAAACTTTTTGATGAACAATTAACAATTGATTTTTAATTTAGTAATGAATTAAATATTTATGAATTACAAAATCTTAACTGTAATTATTGTTTTCTTTTTTTCATCATGTGATAAAATATCTAAAAAGAACACAAGTTTATATGATTTAATTCCCGAAAACTCTGAATTTGTTATTTCAATTAAAAATCTCAGTAAATTTAAAAGCAGTATCACTAATAATGATTACTTAAAAACTGTCATTAATTCAAATTTAACAGTAAAAAATTTGATTTCACAATTAGATAAAATAAATGATGACACTGAACTACTAATAGGATTTTATGATCAGAACGATACCACACACTACAACATTATTGGTAGGCAAATTCATAATGACAGTATAGGAAACTTAGAATTTTCGTTTNAAAACATTGACATAATTACAAGTAACTCAAATTACAAACCAAAAGTTAATAATGATTTATTCGTCCAAAAATTTAAAAAAATAAATCAAACAAATACCAACTTCAGTATAGCTCTGGATAGTCTGAAAACCAAAGAGTTTTTTAAAAGGGTTTTTAAAAATGAAGTGAATATTTCTGATGGAAATTTAATAATAAACATTGATGCCTCAAATAACTTAATATATATCAATGGAGTTGTAGATAATTATTCTCTGAATTCTAATTCAAATTATAAAAAAATTTCTGTTGAAGAAATTATTGAAAATGAAGAAAAATTATATTTTGATTTCAAAAATGATTTACTCACAGACTATGATATCATAAGTACAAATCAAGAAAATAAATTTGATTTTTTTCAACTTGATNGTACTGATGCAGTTTTAGATTTATATAAAATTTTTCAATTAAAAGAAGGGAATAATCTTGCAAGTATTAATGGTGTCATATCAAATTATAGAGATGATTCAAAAAACTCTGAAATTGAATTAAAATTTGAGACTAGCATTTCGAATGAAATTATTTTAGGCCCATTAATTGTAAAAAATCATACAAATAATAAAAATGAAGTTTTTGTTCAAGATTCTGAGAATATAATCTATTTGATAAATGATAACGGTCAGATTGAATGGACTAAAAAAATTAATGATAGAGTAATTGATGAAGTAAAGCAGATTGACAGTTACAAAAACGGAAGATTACAATATGTTTTTGCAACACAAAATTCTTTACACGTGATTGATCGCAAGGGAAGAGATGTAGGTAAATTTCCTTTGAAATTTAACGATCAAATAACAAAACCTGTCTCAGTCTTTGATTATGATAATAATAAAAACTACCGATTATTAATAACCCAAAATGATGAATTATTCATGTTTGATTCAAAAGGAAATAGAGTCAGAGGTTTTGATTATAATAAAAAAAGTAAAATTATTACAAAGCCTGAGCATTTCAGAATTAGCAATAAAGATATCATTGTATTTAAAACCTCAGATGATTTGAAGATACTCAANAGACGAGGAAAAGTTAGAATTAAAATAAATGAAGACTATAATTATTCAAAAGACGAGATATTTCAATATCAAAATTCATTGTTAACCACTACTGTANATAACAATATTGTAAAAATAGATATGAACGGAAATTCAAAAGAAGTGTCTTCAATGTCTTTTAATGGCAAATATGTAAGTGATAAAAAAACAATATATACTCTACAAAAAAATATTTTATCTAATTCAAAAAAGAATATCGAGATACAATTTGGAAAATATGAAAATTTTAGTGCAATCTCTGATAAAAAAAATACGCTCATAAATATATATGATTCTCAAAACAATAAACTTTACTTATTTGACGATGAAATAAATACTGTAAAGGGATTTCCGATTTTGGCTGATACAAATGCTAGTTTTATTTTAGAAAATAATAAAATTGAGTTTTGTGTAATTTCTGATTCCAAGAAAATAAAATACTTCTTNCTTAAATAAATTCTGATTTGAAGGATATAGAAAAAGAGGTTTTTAAATCATCTTTTAGTTTATTTATATCAATATAATCATCACCCAACTCTTTTTTCAAAGAAGTGACGATATTGTTAGCAAGTCCACATGGAATTATGTTGTTAAAATAGTCTAAATTCACATCCACATTTAGTGCAAAACCATGCATAGTTACCCATCTGCTTGCTCTAACACCCATTGCACAAATTTTTCTTGGAAAAGGAGATTCAACGTCTAACCAAACTCCTGTTTTTCCACTATTTCTACCTCCTTCAACTCCATAAATTTTCAATGTATTAATGACCGTTTCTTCAAGAAGCCTTAGATACTTATGAATATCAGTAAAAAAGTTCTCTAGGTCCAAGATTGGGTAGCCAACTATCTGACCAGGGCCGTGATAAGTAATATCTCCACCTCTATTAATTTTATAAAAACTAGCATTTTTACTTTTTAACTGATTTTCATCAATAAGAAGATTAGAAATATTCCCACTTTTTCCTAATGTATATACATGCGGATGTTCAACAAATAGAAAATAATTAGGAGTTATTAATTCACTGTTATTTTTTCGATTTTTCTTTTTAATTTCAACTATTTCGTCAAATAAGTTTTGCTGATAATCCCATGCATCTTTATAATCCATCACTCCTAAGTCAATAAATTTAATCTGCTTATTCATTATTAATTTTTTGGGTTATTTAAAATTACAAGAGCAGCAATTACTCCAGGAACCCATCCACAGAGCCATAGAATAAAAACTATAATTATAGATCCACAACCTTTATCAAAGACCGCCAGTGGTGGACATAAAATTGATAAAAAAACCCTGAATAAACTCATAAAAAAAGAATTGATGTAAATATAGTTATCTTTTAAAAATTAATACCTTATTCATTTTTATTTCAATTAAAAGTATATTTGTAGTTATAACAATATATAATCGATGGAACTTAGTGAGCAGGAATTAGTCAGAAGGGATAAATTAAATAAAATAAAGGAAATGGGAATTGACCCATACCCAGCAGAATTATTTCCCGTGTCAGATTACTCTATTGATATCAAAAATGAGTTTAAAATTGATGAAAAAGTTGTTATCGCAGGAAGATTAATGTCTAGAAGAATCCAAGGTAATGCAAGTTTTGCTGAGCTTCAAGATAGTAAAGGAAAAATACAACTCTATTTTAACAGAGATGAAATCTGCCCTGATTTCGATAAAACTTATTACAATGAATTTTATAAAAAATTACTAGATATAGGTGATATAATCGGAGTTGAGGGCGTATTATTTAAAACAAAGGTTGGAGAAAAAACTGTATTAGTAAAGAGCTTTAAGTTGTTGTCAAAATCATTAAAGCCATTACCCCTACCAAAGGAAGATAGTGAAGGTAATTTATATGATGAATTTAATGATCCCGAACTTAGGTTTAGACAAAGATATGTTGATTTAATTGTCAATTCGGGAGTTAAAGAAACATTCATTAAAAGAACGTTAATAACAAATAGCATTCGAGAATTTTTAAATCAAAGAGAATATCTTGAGGTTGAGACCCCAATCCTACAACCAATCCCCGGTGGAGCAACTGCTAGACCTTTTTTGACACATCATAATGCACTAAATATTCCTTTATACCTAAGAATAGCAAACGAATTATATTTAAAAAGGCTTATCGTGGGTGGATTTGAAGGAGTATACGAATTCGCAAAAGATTTCAGAAATGAAGGAATGGATAGAACTCATAATCCAGAATTTACAATACTTGAACTTTACGTTTCGTATAAAGATTATAATTGGATGATGGATATGACTGAACGACTTTTAGAAAAAGTATCTATAGATTCAACAGGAAGTACTAAAATAAAAGTTGATAATAATATTATTGATTTTAAAGCACCATATAAAAGAATTTCAATTTTTGGTGCTATAAAAAAATTTACAGCAGTTGATATATCTAAAATGGACGAATCAATGCTGAGAAAAACAGCAAAAGATTTGAATGTTGAAATTGATAGTACAATGGGTAAAGGAAAAATTATTGATTCAATATTTGGGGATAAATGTGAGCCAAATTTTATACAGCCTACTTTTATCACTGACTATCCAAAAGAAATGAGTCCACTTACCAAAGTTCACAGAAAAAATAAAGACTTAACCGAAAGATTTGAGTTAATTGTGAATGGTAAAGAAATAGCGAATGCTTACAGTGAGCTAAACGATCCGATAGACCAAAAAGAAAGGTTTGAAAAACAGCTTGAATTATCCAAGAAAGGAGATAAAGAAGCGGGTGAGTTTATTGATTATGACTTTTTAAGAGCTCTTGAATATGGAATGCCTCCAACATCTGGAATTGGAATCGGAATTGATAGGTTGGTAATGCTTATGACCGATAATTCTTCTATTCAGGAAGTTCTCTTTTTTCCTCAGATGAGACCGGAAAAAAAGAAAGTTTCTTTGACAGAAAAAGAAGAGCTTATTTTTAAAATTTTAAGTAATGAAAATCAATTATTAGTTGAAGTAAAAAATAAATCTGGACTTAGCAACAAAGCATGGGATAAATCAATCAAATCTCTTAGAAAACTTGAACTTGTTAAAGTTGAAAAAATTGAAAACGATATTTATATTTCAAAAATTAATTAACTATATTTAAAAAAATTCACACTATGAGAAAATTTTTATTAAGCTTTATTCTTTTAATCTTTATTTCGAGCTTTTTATACGCATTTAACGATTATAAATCAATTGAAGATGTTAAATCATTAAACTATGAATTATTTGAAGAGATAGGTTTGGATGAAAATAAAATCAATTACGTAAGTAGAGTAATTTATTCAACCTATAAAAAGGCACAGTATATATCGTCTAATGGAGCTTCTCCACAAAAAGCGGTTACTCTAGACAAGGAAGCCGATGAAATGCTGCTGAAAGTATTATCACAATCTGAACTGAAAAAGTTTAACTCGATAAAACATAAACTAAAATAAAAGTTTTTGTTAAAAATTGATCTTCACGGATTTACTTACTCAAAAGTAAAAGATATTTTACCTAACTGGTTAATTAACAATTATAATCAAGGGGTTAATGATTTTGAAATTATAACAGGAAACAGTGAACAAATGAAACAAATTGTAAAGAATATTTGTTCAGAAAATGGATTTAGAGCTGAGGATAATTGGAATGGTAATTCTGGTTCTTTACTGGTTTCAATTGATAGGCTCTAGATCTACTTTATTAACAAAGGACTGTTAATTTGTTCTCTTTACATTAAGTTTTTTCAATTGTATTTTAAATTAATTTTGGCTTGATATTTAAAATTCAAGATCATCAACAGAGTTTTGGTTCAGGCTATAATCAAACAATCCTCACTGGTCCACTACATTGATTACACCAAAACGTTGATGACTTGAATATTATTTTTTTATAATAATCGTCTGACCAATCGTTAAGTCATTACCCTGTAAGTTATTAAGTCTTTTTATTGAATTTACAGACATATTAAATTTTTCGGAAATAGAATATAGTGTATCTCCTCTTCTGACTTTATACTGTTTATTTTTTTTCTTTAAAACAATATTATCGTATTTGTAAAGCTCATATCTTTCAATTAAATCGATTAGCTTTTCTGGATATTTAGGGTCTGTTGCATAGCCAGCTTTTTTTAATCCTTTGGCCCACTGCTTGTAATCGTCTCTTTTGAAATCAAAAAGAAATGAATACCTTCCTCTATTTGTTAGGAAAAGTGAGTGATCTCTATACGAATACTCGGGATTATCATATTTTCTAAAACACTCTTGTTCCTCGTCGTCATCATGATAGATTTTTTTACCATTCCAATCATGACATTTGATTCCAAAATGATTATTGGCTTGGACCGCTAACCTACCTTTACCTGCGCCTGACTCTAAAATCCCTTGAGCTAAAGTTATACTTGCTGGAATACCAAATTGAACCATCTCATCCATTGCAATATTTGAGTAATATTTAACATAGTCCTCAGTATTCAAAATTTTAGGTACTATGATAACCTTTTTTGCTTTTTTCTTTTTTGACTTTTCTTTTTTGGTTTTTACCTCTTTTTTTGGCTCCTCTGATTTATTGTTGTAGATGACTCTTTTAGTTCCACAACCAAAGGTTAGAATTAAAATAATTAAGTATAAGAGAACTCTTTTCATTACAATAACCTAGCACAAAGATAATCGAAATTATTATGTTTTAATTTATCTTTGGTACTACTATTGTTATTTATTTATGGATAATGAAGATTTCTATATAACAGATGAAGGATATAAATGTTTTACCGAAACATATCACCTTAAAAGAGGATATTGTTGTAAGAGCAATTGTAAACACTGTCCATATGGTTATAACCCTAAGATTAATTAAATGAATTTCAAAAAAGAAGTTGCATTAGGAATTCCAAAGGAACTACCAAATAAAAAAATTTACGACCCAAACGTGAATCATGCGCCCATAAGAGAAAATGTACTCACTCTCGAAGAAAAAATACTTGCACTTAGAAATGCACTTAGATATTTCGATAAAAAATTTCATGAAGAATTAATCACAGAATTTAAATCAGAGTTAGAAAAATTTGGTAGAATCTACATGTACAGATTTAGACCTGATTACAAAATTTATGCTAGGCCAATTGAGGATTATCCCCATAACTCCAAAGAAGCTGCGGGAATTATGTTGATGATTCAAAATAATCTTGATCAAAGAGTGGCACAACACCCACATGAACTTATAACATACGGAGGAAATGGAGCTGTTTTTCAAAATTGGGCACAGTACCTTCTAACTATGAAGTATTTATCCGAAATGACAGATGAACAAACGCTTGTCATGTATTCAGGTCATCCCATGGGGCTATTCCCTTCCGGTAAAAATGCTCCCAGAGTTGTAGTAACTAACGGAATGGTAATTCCAAATTATTCTAAAAAATCAGACCTGGAAAAATTTAATGCTCTTGGGGTTAGTCAATATGGACAAATGACCGCGGGAAGCTACATGTATATTGGACCACAAGGTATTGTACACGGAACGACAATAACTGTTCTTAACGCGTTTAGAAAAATCAATAAAAATCCAAAGGGAAAAATATTTTTAACATCTGGCTTAGGAGGTATGAGTGGTGCTCAACCAAAAGCTGGTAATATCTCTGAATGTATTACAATATGTGCTGAGGTTAACATTAAAGCCATAAAAACAAGATATGCACAAAATTGGGTAGATGAGGTAATTGATGATACTGAAAAATTGGTTGAAAGAGTGAAAAATGCTCAAAAAAACAAAGAAATTGTTTCGATTGCCTTTCATGGAAATATCGTTAATGTGTGGGAATCATTTTATGAAAACAATATAACAGTTGATATTGGAAGTGATCAAACTTCTCTTCACAATCCATGGTCTGGTGGCTATTACCCTGTTGGATATTCTTTTGAAGAAGCTAATAAACTGATATATGAAAATCCAAAAAAATTTAAAAGTGAGGTTAAATCATCTCTTAAAAGGCATGTTGAGATAGTAGATAAACATGTAAAAAGAGGAACATATTTTTTTGATTATGGAAATGCATTTTTATTAGAAGCTTCTAAAGCTGAAGCTGATATTCTAAAAAAAGATGGAAGTTTTAAGTACCCCAGTTATGTTCAGGATATAATGGGGCCAATGTGTTTTGATTACGGATTTGGCCCATTCAGATGGGTTTGTTCATCTTGCAAGCAAGAAGATTTAGATATAACTGACTCTATTGCGTGTGAAGTCTTAGAAAAGTTGGCTTTGAATGCACCCAAAGATACAAGACAGCAAATGATGGATAATATTCAATGGATTAAAGCTGCAAAAGAAAACGAATTAGTTGTTGGGTCTAAAGCAAGAATTCTTTATGCTGATTCTGATGGAAGAATTGAAATTGCAAAAGCATTTAATAAAGCAATTAAAGAAGGTAAAATCGGTCCGATAATTTTAGGCAGAGATCACCATGATGTTTCTGGAACAGATTCTCCTTATCGGGAAACTTCCAACATTTATGATGGTTCTCAGTTTACAGCTGATATGGCTATTCAAAATGTTATTGGAGATAGTTTTAGGGGTGCTACATGGGTTAGTATTCATAACGGTGGTGGTGTAGGCTGGGGAGAAGTAATTAATGGTGGCTTTGGTATGTTGATTGATGGAAGTGAAAAGAGTGAAATAAATATTGAATCAATGTTATATTGGGATGTTAATAACGGAATTGCAAGAAGAAACTGGGCGAGAAATAAAGGAGCTACAGTTCAAATTTCTAGAGCGATGCAAAAAAATCCAAAACTTAAGGTAACTTTACCTAACTTAGTAGATGACAAACTCTTAGAAAATATTTAATATGAAAAAAAATTCGATATTATTTTTATTTATTTCAATCTTCTTATCATGTGATTCGATAAGAGTTAGTTCTGATTACAATAATGATATTGATTTTTCAAATCTTAAGACTTACGCTTTTTCAAAGCAAGGAGTTGATAAAGTAAAAATTAATGATATTGATAAAAAAAGAATATTAAAGGCAATTGATGTTGAATTATACAATAAAGGTTTTAGAAAAAGCTCAATTGATCCTGACTTTATTATAAATTTCTTCACAAAAACAAATGAAAAAGTAAATTTTTACCCGTCAAATAATTACTATGGTTCAATGGTTCAGAGTCCATATGCAGGGATAGGGCATTATGCCGGTAGTTGGTATCAAAACTCCTATAATTATAATGAAGGTGTTCTATTCATTGATATAGTAGATAGTGATAAAAATGAATTGGTATGGCAAGGAATAGGTAAAGGATATATTTATACAGATAAACCAGAAAAGAAAAATGAAAAGATTAGCGCAATGGTTGGAAAAATTTTACTCCAATTTCCACCGTCAAAAAACTAATTTTTAACATCTAATAAATCTCTGAAAGAATTACCGAGTATCATAAACGAGCACACTAGAAGCATTATACATAAGCCAGGGATAATAGCCAGAAAAGGTTTACCGAGTATAATATAGTTGTAATGATCTTTAATCATGAGTCCCCAACTAGTCATAGGAGGCTGTGCACCAAGACCTAAAAAACTCAATCCACTTTCAATTAAGATTGAAGCTGCAAAATTAGCCGCAGAAATTACAATAAGAGGAGATATGATATTTGGTAAAATATGATTAGTAATAATTCTAAAATCATTATAGCCAAGAACTTTAGCTGCGACAACAAACTGTCTTTCTTTATACTGCTTAACCTGCCCCCTAACAACTCTTGCAACTTCAACCCACATGGTTAATCCAACAGCAATAAAAACTTGCCAAAAACCTTTACCGAGTGCAAGTGTTATTGCAATTACCAACAACAGAGTAGGAATAGACCAGGTAACGTTAACTAACCACATAATAATTTTATCAGGAAATCCTGAGTAATATCCAGAAATTGAGCCTAAAATAATTCCAATAAACAAGGAAATAAAGACGGAAATAAATCCAATGGAAAAAGAGATTCTTGAGCCAATAATAACCCTACTCAAAACATCTCTTCCAAACTTATCAGTACCGAAATAATATTTTTTATCAACAATTTCAGCCTCGTCTGATTTTATGATTTTAAACTTATTATCATTCATTCCTTGAGGCATATAATAAATATATCCATCCTTAATCTCATAGTTTGAAATAGGTGTTTGATTTATTTGTTCTTTGGATCCAAAAAATTGAGCCTTTAATGAGAATTTTTTATTTTTCGATTCATTTAAAACCAACATCTTAGTTGAAAACCCAGGTTTTTTTGAGTGAATTGAAAGATTCATTGAATTGGCATTTGAGGAATTATCTGGTGCTAGAACGTAAGCAAAAATAGAGATAATGAAAACAAAAAAAATATAACCAAAACTAATTATCCCTAAAAAGTTTCTCTTCNAATCAAAAAACTTTTGGATTATACTATTCATGAATTATGTGTTAGTTATCAAGATACGAAAATCTTAAATCTGAAAGAACATTCAAAGCTTCNTCNATNTAAAAATCTTTATTTAANCTCTTATGCCATCTTTCTCTTTTAAGCCCTANCACTGAATCATTTTTTATTAAATCAAGTTCNTAAGGAAGGGACTTAAAGCTGTAGNTCATTGAATAATCGTTTANTGCTTTAAATTTTTNNGNTATGGATNAATTTTCTTCTAATTCCAATTTAAATTTATCATAATTTAAATTTATCAATTTATTATCCCTTANAGATTTTATCCATTTTGCATTTTCGTCTANTAGCTTTAAATATTCATTATNAGCCATCCTTTTATTNCTTTNAGTTATNGCCTCTTCAAANTTAAAATTNCTATTCCATGTATCGAATTCAACCTTNTCTATTTCNTCCCATTGTAATGGATTTTCAGAATCTTTTTCACCAAATTCTAAGTACTTGTATCTGTAAGGAACNTTTATATCACTTTTTACACCTTCGAGTTGNACTGATCCTCCNTTAATTCTATAATATTTCTGAGTGGTATATCTTAGAGCTCCTAGGTCACCATTTGTATTACCTNTAACCATTCTGTTTAGTGGGAAAACATTTTGGACCGTTCCTTTACCCCAAGTCTGATTACCTCCAATAATTATTGCTCTTTTATAATCTTGCATGGCTGCAGCTAGTATTTCAGATGCTGAAGCTGATCCTTCATTAACNAAAATAACTAATGGGCCTGTCCACAAAACAGATCTGTCNCGATCACTTAGAACTTGTTTCTCTTTGTCAAAATATTTTACCTGAACAACTGGACCATTTTTGATAAACATACCAGCCATTTCAACTACTGTTTTTAAAGCTCCTCCTCCATTATTTCTNAGATCAATTACAAGCCCCTGTATTCCCTGCTCTTTAAGTCTTTCTATTTCTGTTCTTAAATCTTTAGCTGCGTCTCTGTTACTTTGGTTATCAAAATCAATATAAAATTTAGGAATATTAATTAAACCATAAGTATTATTATCTTTTTCAACAATNGAGGATTTTATATAGGTTTCTTCNAGAAGAACAATATCCCTTTTAACNGTAACTTCANTAACTGTACCATCAANCTTNTTAACGGTTAAATGAACTTTAGTTCCTTTTTTACCCTTAATTAATTTNACNGCCTCACTTAACCTCATATTAAGAATCCCAACTGGCTCATCCTCATTATCTTGNCTAACTTTTAGAATTGCATCACCTTTTTCCAAGATATTATCACGCCATGCTGGACCACCTGAAATAACTTCNGTAATTTCGACCTTATCAATCTTTTTTTGTAGTCTTGCTCCAATCCCAGCATAATTACCCGACATATCAACATCAAATCTGTCTTTTGATTCGGGATCTAAGTAAGAGGTATTTGGATCATATTGNGAAACAAACGAATTAATATAAANNGAAAACCAATCTGATCTTTGCATTTCCTCAGANATGAANNCGTAATTTTGCTGCATTNTTTCNTTTAATGACTCTCTNGTTTTCTNTTCGATTAAAACAGGNTTTCTTAAGATAAAATCAGAATTCTCTTTNGATTTTCTTAAATCATCTTCTATTTCGTTATGATAANTTTCAATCACATAAATTTTTAAAAGCTTTCTCCATCTATCAAATAGTTGATCCTTTGTTTTTACATAATCTAATTCCTCAAAGTCACATTCACATACCTCATCTTTGTTAAAATCAAATGGTTTTGATAGAATATCATTAAATATTTTTTCAGATTCCAGCATCCTTTTAGTATATCTCTTATAGACAAGTTCAAAAAAATCTAGATTAGGGTTTTTAAAAGCATCGTCTATTAAATATTTGTATTTTGAAAATTCTTCTATGTCTGAAGCATAAAAATATCTTTTGTAAGGGTCTAAATTTTCAAGAAAAGTGTCAAAAACTTTTTCAGAAAATTCATCATTTATTTCTTTATCAAGATAATGAGCCTGGTCTAANACATAGGTAATAAGCTGAATAATTAAATTGTCTTTATCGCTTGTGTCAAAGTCTTTTGAAACAAAGCTGCAAGAAGCCAAACACATTATAAATGCGATTAATAGTGTGAAAAAATTTTTACTCATAAGAAATCAAAAATAATCAAATTCTAAGCCAAAAAATATGAGGTTTTATATAATTTTTTGTTAAAGTAGTTAATTATTTATTTGTGTACTTTTGTCTTCATATATTTAAATATGAAAAAACCTCTAATACTTGTTACAAATGATGATGGCATAACTGCTCCAGGCTTAAGAACACTCATTCATGTTATGAATAAGATTGGGGAAGTTGTGGTTGTTGCTCCAGATAGCCCACAAAGTGGAATGGGTCATGCCATTACGATTAGTGATACGCTGTATTCAAAAAAAGAAAAAATTGATGACGGGCCACAGGTAGAATACAGTATTTCTGGTACTCCAGCTGACTGTGTAAAGTTTGCCATTAGGGAAATATTAGATAGAAAACCTGATTTATGTGTTTCAGGAATAAATCATGGAGCAAATTCTTCAATAAATGTAATTTACTCAGGAACCATGAGTGCTGCGGTTGAAGCTGGAATTGAAGGCATTAAATCAATTGGATTTTCTTTGTTAGATTACAGCTGGGACGCTGATTTTAAACCTTGTGAATCTATTATTGAAAAAATTTGTCTTAGTGTTTTAAACCAAAGTAAGGAAAATTTAATATTAAATGTAAACTTCCCTTCTAAGACCAAAAAATTCAAAGGAATTAAAGTATGTAGACAAGCAAAAGGATATTGGGAAGACACCTATGATAAAAGAATTAGTCCATTAGGCAAAGAGTATTATTGGCTAACTGGTAGTTTCATCAATCAGGATAATGATAAAGAAACAGATGAGTGGGCGCTTGACAATGGATATGTTTCTGTGGTACCAATAAGTTATGATATGACATCTTATGCAGATTTAGAAGAAATAAAAAATTGGAAATTAAATTGAATAAAAAAGAAATTTTATTAGGGATATTTAGTGGTTTTCTTGCAAATATTGTAGGCACTATATTTTCTGTTATTATATTATTTCAAGAAATTAAAATTTCAAATATTTTAAGAATTTTAAGCAATTCGATTTCTAATAACTTTATAACAAAGCTGATTAGCTTAGGCGCTGTAATGAACTTAATAGTTTTTTTTATTTTTTTAAGATATGATTATGAAGAGANAGCACGAGGAGTTCTAGTTGCTACTTTTATCATTGCAATTTTAACCATTTATTTAAATAATTTTTAGTGAGGTATTATATTATAGCTGGTGAAGCATCAGGAGACTTACATGGTTCAAATTTAATTAAAGAAATAAAAAAGTTAGATAAGAATTCTGAATTTAGATGCTGGGGAGGTGATTTAATTAAANAGCAATGTGGTAATCTTGTNAAGCATTATAAAGATTATTCACATATGGGGTTCTTTGAGGTTTTTAAAAATATAATTAAGATTGTAAATAATATTTCACTTTGTAAAAAAGATATTTTGAACTTCAAACCAGATGCAATTATTTATGTTGACTTTCCGGGGTTTAACATGAGAATTGCAAAGTGGGCAAAATCTAAAAATTTTACAAATCACTTTTATATTTCTCCTCAAATTTGGGCATGGAAAGAAAGTAGAATCAAAATAATTAAAAAGGTAATTGATCAAATGTTTGTGATTCTTCCTTTTGAAAAAAAGTATTATCAAAAGATGAATTATGAGGTTAATTATGTTGGACATCCGTTACTTGATGTATTNAAAAATAAAGGTAAATTAAATAATAAAAGAGAAAAATTAATCGCACTACTTCCTGGGAGTAGAGACCAGGAAATAAGTAAAATATTACCGCTTATGCTAAGCGTTACTAAAGAATTTAAAGATTATAAATTTGTAATTTGTGGGGCGCCATCCAAAACAAAATTATTTTACGAAGATTATATCAAAAAAACTGATAGTGATAATATTGAAATTGTCCAAAATCAAACTTATGAGGTTTTGAAAAAGTCATGTGCAGCATTGGTTACCTCTGGCACTGCTACCTTGGAAGCTGCATTATTTAAAACTCCCCAAGTTGTTTGTTATAAATCAAGTTGGATTTCATTTCAAATTGGAAAAATTTTACTTAAGAATTTAAAATTTATTTCACTTGTTAATCTAATTTTAGATAAGACAGCCGTAACCGAATTAATTCAAGGACAACTAAATAAAAGGAATATCGCAAAAGAACTTAAATATATTATCAGTGAAGATGGTAAAAAAGAGGTGATAGATTTTTATGATGACTTAGAAAAATTATTGAGTAAAGATGGTGCGAGTAAAGAAACTGCCAGTCAAATAGTCAATTATCATTTAGAGCTAAACTCATAAACAAATGATTCAAAAAACTTATTAAAATCTTCTTGAGATTGGTATTTTTTATAATTTTCGTCAGTAAATAACTTTAAATAAACTTCAAGTTGCTTTGGAGTTTTATAGCCCCTTAACTTGTGCAAGAGATTAGATGATTTATCTAAAAATACAATTGTAGGAAAAGCTTGAATTCTGAACGCTTGACTTAATTGGTGGCTACTATTCCTCCTATTTGCCCTAGCCGGATCATAGTTTGGATTCTCAAATGTGTAACCTTTAAAATTCACAATATCATTACCTTCTGCGTTAAATTTAACAGCATAAAAATTATCGTTAATATATTTTGCTACATCCTTATTTGCAAAGGTATTTCTATCAAGTAATTTACATGGACCACACCAGTTCGTGTACATATCTATAATTATATTTCTTGGTGCAGCTTCTTGTAGGTATACAGCATCTTCAAGAGATATCCACTTTATCTCTTGAGAAAAAGAATTAGTATATAGTATGAAAACAAATAAAATAGTTATGTAATGATAAAATCTCATAAATAAAATTATGTTCGACAAAAATACTAAAAGATATCAGACTTTGATTTGTATAATTTTTAAAATTATTTATAAGCTATTTGATTCCATGCATTGATTTTTTGATAATTGGATGTAATAGCAAAGAAATAAATCCTAGAGCTATGGGAATAATAGTAAATATTAAAAAGAAGCCAGATAAGGAGTACTCCTGGGTGATTTTATCAATATCTCCACCAACATAATGTGCTAGCTTATTTCCGATAGCAACTGCTAAATAGTACACTCCAAACATGAAAGCTATCATCCTAGCAGGAATAAGTTTACTTAAATAAGACAGTCCCATAGGCGATAAACATAATTCACCAAGGGTATGAAATAGATATGCAAATACTAGCCACATCATACTTAAACTTGCACTGTCGGCGCCTGCTGGAACATTCCTAGCGCCAAAAGCCAAAAAACCAAATCCAACTCCTAAAAGTGCTAAACCTAGAAAATACTTTACTGAGGCTGGAGGATTGTAGCTGCTATCCCACCATTTTGAAAACAATGGAGCAAAAATGATAATAAAAAGTGAGTTTAAAATTGCAAACCATGTGATTGGAACTTCGGTTGATGTGGATTGAGATTCAGAATATATTTTAAAAATTATTATACCCCAAACAATGATAAAACTGAGACCGAGGACTATGTTTGAAAATAGAATTTCAGTAAATGTCTTCTTAAATAAACTAATAAGAACATATGTAATAACTAATAATGGAACAATAGTGACTGAAATATCAACAATTTTAAAAATCAGTGCTGAATTACCTTCTAAAAATCTATCAGTAAAATCCCTTGTATATANGGGTAAAGAACCTGCACCTTGTTCAAACGCTGCCCAAAAGAAAACTGTAAAAAGACAAAATATTGTAAATACAATCATCCGATCACGAACTATAGGAGTGTACCTTGGAATTCTTACTAGCAATAATGTTATAAACGAAATAAAGGCTACAAGAGCAAAAAATAATGAATTCTCCATTCCAAAATTAGAGAAATTAAAAATATTAATACCTCCGATTTTACTCAATGGATCGTTAATTATAAATATAAGTGCGCTTACAACAAAAATTAAAATCAATAAAATATCTAATGATNAAAAAGGATTTAACTTATCATTGTTTTCTTGTTTGACCTCTAGTTTTTTGTCATATTTTTCTGGAACTCCTCCAATTTCACCAAATAATGGCTGAGCATAATAGAACTGAATCATACCCAAAAGCATAAAAATTCCTGCTAATCCAAATCCAAATGACCAACCAACTTTCTCACCAACCCATCCGCAAAGCATAATCCCCAAAAAAGCACCAGCATTTACACCCATATAAAATATGTTAAATGCTCCGTCTTTTTTATCATCTCTGCCTTCATATATTTTTGAAATAATTGAGGTAATATTAGGCTTAAAAAATCCGGTCCCGATAACAAGTAATGAAATTCCAATGTATAGAAAAGTAGGAGTTTCAACAGCCATAGATGCATGACCAAATGTCATTAATAATGCACCNATAACAACAGCATTGCGATAACCAATTTTTTTATCTCCTAACCATCCACCTGCAAGAGGAGCTAAATAAGCAAACATGGCATATGTACCAAGTAATGACAACGCAGCAGATGAACTCCAACCCCAACCTGGATTATCACCAAGAATAGCACCCGTAAGGAATATTACAAGAATAGCTCTCATTCCATAATATGAGAATCTTTCCCACATTTCAGTAAAAAATAACACAAATAGTGCAGAAGGATGACCTATTACAATTTTACTAAAAAATTTATCGGTATTACTCATTATTCAACATCAATTTCTTCAGCACCATGAGTAAGTCGTTTAAGTGGTTTTAAAATCAGTAATACTAATATTCCAAACAGAGTACAGAAAATAGCAATCCCTGTGAAAACTTGAAATTCACCAGCACCCTCAGAGAGTTGTCCTACAAATCCAGCAACCTTATTTCCTAGACCTGTTGCTGCAAAATAAGCGCCCATCATAAAAGCAGCATATTTAACCGGTGCTAATTTTGTAATAAATGATAAAGCCACTGGTGAGGCGCATAACTCACCAATCGTGTGAAAAAGATATGCTAAGACTAACCATATCATAGCAGATTTTTGAACGATTTCATCTCCCTCCATCACAACTTCAGTTGAAGCTTTTGTCATAAAGAAAAAA
The DNA here is from genome assembly GCA_002691265.1 of Flavobacteriaceae bacterium. Lineage (GTDB taxonomy): Bacteria > Bacteroidota > Bacteroidia > Flavobacteriales > Flavobacteriaceae > MED-G13. Next base: position 20,368 of record NZHJ01000013.1, read on the forward strand.
CCAAAAGCCATAATGATTAATCCTACAGCCATTTTAAATAATGAAGAAGATTCTTTACCTTTTTTAGCCCATTGAGTCCAAAAATAAGCAACAGCAGTTGCAAAAATTATTATGAAGAATGCATTTATTGATTGGAAGATTGCAGCTGGCACTTCATTTCCTATAAATGGTAATGAAAATGAAAGCATTCTGTCGGTTTTTTGTTCTGTATATAAACTCATCAGTCCTCCTGCTTGCTCAAAAGCACCCCAAAAAACAATTATAATCAAAAATGACAAAAACATGACTAGCATTCTGTCTTTTTCAACTTTGGTTAATGGTTTATTCATTAGCTCCTTATCAGGTGATTTATCACTTCCAATAAATTCACCAATACCTTCTAAATACTGAAGACCATAAAAATATACCAATTGACCAATTGCCATTCCAATTCCGGCTAAACCAAATCCATAATGCCATCCGTATTTAGCAGCAACAGCTCCCACTGTTAAAGCTCCAAGAAAGGCTCCTATATTTATACCCATATAAAAAATATAAAAACCTGTATCACGTTTATTATCACCTTTTTGATATAAACCCCCAACCATGGTTGAGATATTAGGTTTTAAAAATCCAACACCAACTACGATAAGAATTAGTCCTGTAAAAAACGCCCATTCAGCATCAACAGCTAGGATACCATGACCAGCACACAACAATAATCCTCCGAGCATCACAGCCTTTTTTTGACCTATAAACTTATCGGCAACCCATCCGCCAGGGATAGACATCAAATAAACACACATTGTATAAGTACCGTAAAAAGAAAGAGTTTCAGCATTGGTCCATCCATATCCAGATTGTGGATCTCCCATAATTACAGGTGCAGCTAAAAATAATGTCAAAATAGCTCTCATACCATAGTATGAAAATCTCTCCCACATTTCTACAAAGAATAGAATGTAAAGCCCTGCTGGATGTCCAAAAATTGTTTTTTCTTGTGTTATTGGGTTGGTTGTCATAATTTATTTTTTGAATTCACTAAAATATTATATTTTACCTAATTATGTTAATTTAATCATTAATAAATTATTGGTAATGATTTTACTTCAAGTATCTTATCTTTGATTTATATTGTATAGAATAATGTCTAAAGAAATCAAAGGTTTTTCTAAACTAACCAAAAAAGAAAAAATTGAATGGTTGTCAAAATCATGTTTTAAAGACGGTGATTCGGCAAAAAAAATACTAACTCAATACTGGAATATTGATAGTAATCTTCAAAAATTACATGATGAGTTTTCTGAAAATACCATATCAAACTATTATTTACCTTTTGCAATAGCTCCTAATTTTTTGATAAATAATAAAATTTATACTGTTCCTATGACTATTGAAGAGAGCTCTGTAGTTGCGGCAGCAAGTAAGTCTGCAAAATTTTGGATGAAAAATGGTGGATTCAAAGCTGAGGTTATTGATTCTGAAAAAATTGGCCAGGTACATTTTTTATTTAGTGGCGATAAAAAAATCCTTTTAGAATATTTTAATTTTGTAAAACCCTATCTGTTTGAAAGCACTAAAGAAATAACTAAAAAAATGGAATCAAGAGGTGGAGGTATAAACAGTATCGAATTAATCGATAAAACCAGTGAATTAGACGGATATTATCAAATCTTTGCAACATTTAATACCGTTGATGCAATGGGCGCCAACTTTATAAATTCGTGCTTAGAGGAATTTGCTGAAACCTTTTACAAATCTGTTTTAAAATTTAACCATCGTGAGTTAAAACAGAAAGATATCGAAATTATAATGAGTATTTTATCAAACTTTGTACCTAAATGCTTAGTCAAATCATCTGTAAGTTGTAGGGTTACAGAACTTAATAAGCTCGAACCTGAAACAAAGAATTTTGCTGAAAAAATTGTAAGGGCAATTGAAATTGCAAATATCGATATTTACAGAGCAGTTACTCACAATAAAGGTATCATGAATGGTATTGATGCCGTAGCTATAGCAACCGGAAATGATTTTAGAGCAATCGAAGCTGGTGCGCATGCTTACGCCTCGGACGGAAAGTATAAAAGCTTGTCTAGAGCATATATTAATAATGATATCTTTTATTTTGAATTAAAATTGCCACTGGCAGTTGGAACTGTAGGTGGAGTTACTAATCTGCACCCATTAGTAAAGTTAGCTTTACAGATATTAGAGAACCCCAATTCAAAAGAATTAATGAATATTATAGCAAGTGTTGGGCTAGCACAAAATTTTGGTGCTCTTAGATCTTTAGTTACTTCAGGAATTCAAAAAGGTCATATGAAGATGCACTTGACAAATTTACTTAATAAACATAACGCATCTGAAAAAGAAAAAGAGAGTGCCTTAATATATTTTAAGGATAAACTTGTAACAAGCTCTAACGTAGAAAATTTTATAAAAAAAATTCGATAAATGTTATTTAAAAGTAATGGTAAAATTTTACTATGCTCAGAATATTTGGTTTTGGAGGGAGCTAAAGCAATTGCCTTGCCATCAAGATTAACCCAAGACCTACAGGTTTCTAAGTGTCAAAATAAAATAATCGAATGGCAAAGCTTTGATGAAAACAATGATTTATGGTTTGAAGAAAAATTTTATTTCAGTGGTAGTGATCTAAAATATGATAGTAAAAAAAATAGAACCTCTGAAAAAATACTTATTCTTTTTAAATATTTACTAAAAACAAAAGGCGTAAACGATATACTGGGAAATAAATTTTTAACAAAACTTAACTTTAAAAGAGAGTGGGGTCTTGGCACATCATCAACATTTGTAAATAATCTTGCTAAATGGGCAAATACAGACCCCTATAAGTTACTATTCTCTGCTTTCAATGGTAGTGGATATGACATTGCATGTTGTGATGTAAAGAATCCGATTTTATTTCAGAAAAAACAAAATTCAATTAGCATTGAAAATATAATTTTTAACCCACCCTTTATTGAAAATTTATATTTAGTATACTTAGAAAAAAAACAAAATACCCAAACTTCGATAATAAATTATTTTAATATAAAGTCAGACAGAAAACACTTAATTGAAAAGGTGAATTTTATTGCAGAAGAAATTATAAAGTGTAAAGATTTAAATCAATTTGAGGATCTAATCATGGAACATGAAAATATTATCGCAAGTGCAACCTCACAAGAACCCATACATCAATCAGTTTTTTCTGCCTACAGTCAAGGTAAAATAAAAAGTCTTGGTGCCTGGGGTGGTGATTTTATTCTAGTGACATCTAAAAACAATGACCTCAGTTTTTTTAAAAACAAAGGCTATAACACAATACTGAAGCTATCAGACTTGGTATATATTAACTAGTAAAAAGTACTTCTAAAATCTTCAATTTCAGCTTTATCCTTCAAAGCATCATAAGTTTTACTTCTGACGTTACTTGACCTTGTAGAATTTATCGAGTTAACCATATTTTGATAATTTTCGAGAGATGAAGCTTTTCTTCTGTCGGTTACATAGATATAAAAGACTCCACTGTTTCCAATTATGGCTGGTGAAGTAACATCTTTATTTATACCCATTGCATATCCAACAACTGATGGCTCATTTCCAACACCTGAAATTACTGGGTTATTAATATTTACCGATAAAGCAGTTTGCACATCTACATTATTTAGACTAGCTATTTCATCTAGGTTTGATGATTTAATGCTACTAATAATTTTTTCAGCTTTCTTTTGATTTTTGACCTTAGGTAATGCAGTTATAGATGATTTTTCATATGACATCATACCATTATCGTTAATTGCAGTCAACATAGCTATAACATACCCACCGTTTTGAAGATTAAATCTTTTTATATCGCCTATGTCAGTGTTTTCTTCATAAGCCCATCTAACAATGCTTCTTTGTTGACCTAACATTGGGATATTTTCATCTAACTCACCAATATTATTGACAGGATTAATCTTTATATCATTTTCTTTGGAATAGTCTCTGAAGTTATCTTCATTGACAGCAATCTCAAATTTAGAGGTAATATTGTAAATACTATCTCTGGTTCTCTCTGAAGGCTCAACCTTAATAGCTAAATTTCCAATTTTAACAGCCTTTTGTTTTTTGCCTTGAGATAAGATTTCAATTATATGAAAACCAAAGTCAGTTTCAACAACATCAACAGCCCCTACTCTTCTTTCAAAGGAAAAATCTCTAAACTCTGGTGCAAATCCGTCAATGTAGGCAAACTCAATAACTCCATCATTTTCATTACTAACTTCATCAGATGATAAACTTAGTAAAGAGTTAAACTTACTTCTATTTCTGTTTAGAACTCTTAAAATACTATCAGCTGTTTTTTTAGCTTCCTCCTTAGATTTGGAAACTTCGGGTCCACTTCTAAAAGAACCCAAATAAGGGATTAGAATATGTCTAACTTTTGCAGAATCTGCAATAAATTTTGAATCAATCAACTTAGTAGCTTTTACAAAACCATTCTCATTATATGGTCCGTAAACCTCACCTTTCTTGAGATCATATATTTTATCAGCTATTGAATTAGAAAGTGATGATTTAAAAACAAATGAATCAAAGAATTTTATGGCTGAATTTAAATTTAAAAATTCTTCATTATTTTTTGTGTTTTTGAATCCACTATAAGTAATGTTTCTTTGAGAATCTAAATCAAACTCTTCTCTATCTTCCAAAAGTTCAATCACTGTTTGTCTTGATTCTAATTCGTCTAGTCCAGAAGGCTTTTCTTCAAACTGAACAAAAATCATATCTCTTGATGGATCTGATGAAAAATTATTTTTATTTTCATTAATGTAAGAGTTGACCTCAGATTTTGAAACTTTAATATCATTATCAGAGATGGTACTAAATGGGATTTTAACATACATAAAGTCTACAACATCATTTGAATTAAAATAGTCTTCTTCCCCCTCAAAAAGCGGTGTATTTATACCCGCATCAATTAGTTTGTAATATATTTCTTCAATACCAAATGAACCGATATTTTCTTCAAAATTATTCCATGATTGATAATTTACCAAAGATCCTTGAAGCTCCATTGTCTCTGGTGAAATCTCTTTTANATTTAATATAAATTGATTTAGCTTAGTTTCGTCAAATTCACCATTTTCATCTTGAAAATCTTCAAATGCAAGGAGATTAGTTTTAAGAAAGTCTCTCATCATTTCTCTTTCTATTTGGATGCCAATTTTTTCATACTCAGATTTTAGAACAAGGTTTTTAAGCTCTGAATTCCATACTGAATTCATTGCTTGAATTGATGATCTTGACCCTCTATTTTGTTGTTCTATATTGTCAACTTTCTGCATAAAGTCTGTTCTATCCATCTCAATACCGTTAACAACGGCAACACGACTTTGATTAAATTCATCCGCTTTAAAAACATCTGTAACNNNACCCGATCCAGTCGAAAANACAAACGCAAATAAAGCTAATCCNATAACACTTATTAACGCTACCGGNCCAAGAGCTCTAATTTTTCCTAAAACTGCCATATTTTTACTATAAAAGTAGTGGCCAAAAGTAGTATTTTATTATCAATTATAAAAAATAATTTTTCTGTAATAGAAATACGATCAATTATCGCTTATTTATAAATAACAAAAATAAAGCTGTACTTCTTAATCCTCTAGCGATACAAATCCGTTAACCTTTAAAAATTTAATTTTATCAAAGGTCTTATCTGAGTCAAAACCTTTTCCAAGAATATCTTTGTCTGATGAGACATAACGAAAATCAAAATTTGTGAATAACCATTCTTCACCTTTATCATAATACAACTGATCTGTAATTAAAGTATCATTAAGATGTGTTGAAACTATCACATTTCCTCTTAAGTCAATTAGATCAGTATTGGAATAAGAAATTGCATAATCAGATCTAATTTTGGTCTGATTATTATTTTTATCAAATAATATAACTTCTATTCTTTCAGGAAACTCGAAGTATGGAAAACTAGCATTACTAAAGTTAAACATTTTAGGGCTATTTAAGATACTACTAACAATTCCTGAATCAGTATGGACAGTATTGATTTCCTTTGCAGATGAAATTGGTATATCAGCAGCCCTTAAAAAAGATGTAAGATTTTTATCTTCATCACATGAAAATAAAATTATAAGACAACATGAAATAATATATTTCAATTTTACAAATTTGGTACTTTTACAGATTTATTTATCCAACAGGATATCTCTATAACCTCACCTTCTCTTCCAGACGAGAAAATTTCAGATTTCTGCGGAGCTTTTGCTTCGTAATTTTTTGAACTTTTGATTGCTGCAGTTTTCAGAGTTCCATCAACTCTTGAAGCCTTCATTGCTTCTTTGGATGCAAGCCAATATACAGCTCTTTGACTAAAGTTATCATTACCACAGTTTTTTGCACTTGACGCATACATTTGTGCAATAGCCAAATACGACCTTCCCATTGAAGGGTTGAATCCTAAAGCCTGCATGTAATATGACCTTGCTCTAGAGAATAAACCATTTTTTCTAAAATTAGTTGCAATTCTAAATAATATTTTTGCTTTTTCATAAGAGTCTGTCTCTAATTCGATTGCTTGATTATAAAAAACTATAGCTTCTGAAGAATTGCCTTGTTTATCTTTAATGGTACCCAGGTAATATGCTGTTGAGGCATTTGGCTCAAGCTCATTTTTTTTCTCAACAATTCTGACAAATAAAGGTGAATCATCACATGCTTTTCCGTATAGTCTGTTCATTGCTCTACTCAACCATTTACCATCAGCTTGATTTGCTTCAAAATTGTTTTCGTAAAGAGGTATTAAGTTTTCACAATTTCCTCTATCTCCCAAATCCTTTTCCATCCCCTTAGAAATTTGATCATAGGCTTTTAAAAAGCTATTGTATGATTTTATTCTTCTCTGATCTTTCGTTGATATAGTGACTTCTTCATCTTCAGAGCCAACAAACTTATTTACTTTATTAGTGTAGTTTTTAATCTCCTTTTCAACTTTTTCTGAAATTTCATCATATTTTGTAAATAAATCTTCTGCACTTTTTTGATTTTCATCATATAATTTAACAAGAAGTTTAAAATATGTATATAAATTCTTAGGATTATTAAATGAATTTAAGTCCTCATTGTAAGCTCTATCAAAATTTACATAAATTTCTGTACTGCTGAGTCCCAACTCGTTTTTGTAATCANATTGTAATTGTGCTGATTTAGCAAGAATGTCACCAAGAGGGGTTTTGCTAGGNAAGTTTTCTCTTTTTTCTTCCCATAACTTAAGCAAGTCATTAATAAAATTTTCTTTTTCCTCAGCAGTTGAATTTTTGATTTTATGTTTTAGAATTCTCTCTCCATAAACGTAAATTGCACTGTTGAACTTAGGGCTTCTTTGTCTTAACTCCATCCAGGGTTGAAAAGCAGCATCATAGTTTTTAGCTTTTACATACTCACTAAAAATAGATAAAGCATTNATATCTTCTTCATTAGCCTGNGAAAATGAATTAAATGAAATTGTCAATAGCAATATAAATCCAATAATTTTTTTCATAATTAATTATATTTTCTTTTANTAAACCACCTGTCATTTAAAGACAAGCTTAGCTGAATATTAACAAAGTTTTCCTCAACTAAGTTTTCGTTTGTGGTACCCCTTTTTCCANATTCAAAAGTGGTGTTTANATTTGAAAACAATCCTCCNGCAGGAATACCNAGTCCAAATGATATGCCAAATTCATCGATTGACTCNTCATTGATCACCAAACCTGTTTTTTCAGAATAAAAACCAGCTCTGTATACAACTCTATTCCAAAACTTACTAAATGAAGCATAATCAGGGATATAAAATCCACCGAATGATATTTTAGATGAATCTTCAAATTCACTATTATCAATAGATATTAAGTCATTTGAAAATACACTGCTTCCGATAGAAGTATACTCAGNACCAACAAACCATTTTTTTTCTTTGCTTATNCCTAAACCAAAACTTGTTCTAGATGGCATCGATAAATCAGTTTTATCAAGGCCAATTGATTGTAAATCAACATCGATTTCATTAACTGGAAATTCAATAAGCGTATTTGGATTAATTACAACAGATGCAAATGTTCTACTGTTTCTTGAGCTTAGATTATAATCAGGAGAATGAGCTAGCGAAGCATGCAATTCAAGATTTTCATTTAGTTTTCCTTTGTAAACCAAACCAAAATTAAAATTAACTCCGCTCAAGTCAGATCGATTTTNTTCTCTTGCGTGATAATCAAGAGGTAAGGATTCATCATCATATAAATACTCAAGGGCAGAATTTTGAATATTACCAAAATTGTATCTGGCATCTAATCCNACAGAAATATTATTAGTAAGCTGATATGCAATACCNAGAAAAGTCTTATTTAATCCACCATTTCCTGAGTACTTATATTGAAGCATATTTTCTTGGTTAGACGATTGTAATTTATAACCAACCGATGAATATGGAATAAGNCCAAACCCCAATCCAAATTTTCCCATGGGAATGTTTAGACCTAGATATTCAAAACTTGAATTCGTAGTTTCTGAATTATCAGTAGTGGTTTTTAAATTGGTTTCTGAATGACCTAATCCAACAGTGAATTTTACTAATCTCCCCTCGTTATTAAATGAAAACATATTCTTACCAGTGTAGGATGCTGGATTTCTAAAGTTCATGTGTATGCTGTCATTGTAAACTGTTAGGCCACCCATAGCTCGGTTTTCAGAAGTTCCCTTAAAATCAAGTGATCCAATTCCGTAAAATGAGTATGGAGATGATGTATTGTTTTGTGAAATAACTGCTTGGGAGATTAAAAACAGTGAAAAAACTAGTGGAAATATTTTATTCAATTATTCTTTATTTAGATTTAGAATGCTGTTAAGGCCATCTAATATAAAATTTTGATTCGCAAATATGGTAATTTTTAATGTTTTTGACAAAAATTTAGCATTTCCACCGGTTAATATAACCTTGACATCAGCATACTTTGAGCTAATATTGTCGATAAAACCATTTATTTCGTTGCATACACCACCTATAACTCCCGTATGAATTGAGGTTTCAGTAGAATCTCCGGGAAAACTAAATTTATCGGATATTTCTAATAACGGAAGATTAGCAGTGTAATTATTTAATGACTTGTATCTCATGTCAATACCTGGAGATATAGACCCACCAAAAAAGATATTATTATAGTCTATAAAATCAATTGTTATGCAAGTACCAACATCGATTATTATTTTATTTGATTTTGGATAAAGTAATGATGCAGCTGCAGCAAGTGCTATTCTATCATTTCCAAGAGTAAAAGGAGTTTTATATAGTAACTTAAAAGGATAATTAAAAGTCGAATTTAATTGTAAAACTCTAATTTTGTAACCATTAAATAAATCTACATCATTTAATGATGATACATTTGAAATTATAGCATAATTAACATCGTTATATTCACCTAAAACTTTATTTATGATGGAATCAATTTTAGAATTAATGTCTGAAAAAAAATATATCAAATCTGAATTTTTATAAATCCCAATTTTAAAATAATTATTACCAATGTCTAGCGCGAGGTTCATTCAATGTTTTATATGCTCAAATTTACAAAAGCATTTTTATAAAATAATTTTGGGAATAACAAAATTGAATCTATCTTTGACGCGCTCAAAAGGTACCTTAGCTCAGTTGGTAGAGCAACGGACTGAAAATCCGTGTGTCCCTGGTTCGATTCCTGGAGGTACCACATAAAGCCCTCATTAAAATGAGGGCTTTTGTTTTATATCAATTTTTAAATTTTACTATATTTACTCAAGTTCAAATAAATTATAAATGACAGATTCTGATATAAATAAATACACAATAGAATTTATGTCAACTAACTGGATAATCACTGTAGCGTGCGTTATTGCTCTGATATTCATGGTTTTATATGTTGGTCATAAACTTCCTGCAAGAAAAAAAGAAACATATGCTAAATTCTTAGCTGCTCTAATGATTGGTTTTTTTATTATAAACCACTCATTACTTTTCTTTCTAGGAAAATGGGAGATCAGTAAAGAACTTCCAGTGCATCTTTGTTCTATCAGTGGCTTAATTTGCTGTTTCATCATGTTTATTCCAAAAAATAAAAGACAATTTCTTTTTGAATTTCTATTTTATTGTGGAATAATTGGTGGTATTCAGGCCATACTTACACCACTACTTGACGATTATGGCGGTTATGACTTCTTTTATATTCAGTTCTTTTTTAAACATGCAATGATAATTGCATTTCCAATATACTTGAGAAATAATTTAGGGATGAAATTAACTAAATTTTCGTGGCTAAAAACATGTGTTGTTTTAAATATATTCATGTTTATATTAATTCCTTTAAATAACTTTCTTGGTTCTAATTATATGTATGTTAACGTACCTCCAGCCGTTGATAATCCAATGGTAATTGGTGAATGGCCAACTTACTTATATTGGTGGGAGTTATTTGTGTTAATTTTAATTTTATTAGTCTTTGTAATTGGAAAACCAAAAACTTTTGAAAAGATTAATTAAAATATCGATAATACTTATTTCAATAATTAGCTGTAAAGAGGTAGTCGTTGAGGAAGTAAAGAATAATTTAAGTTCAAAAACTATAAATTACTCAGAGATTAACCTTGAGTCTGTTTATAAAATAAAACTTTATTCCAACATTGAAGAATGGATAAACTATATAGAGTTAAACGAGTATGTTAATCAACTTAATTTAAGTGATTACAGTACCCTTATTGATAATAAACAATATCTGATTAGATTTTTTAATGGTGTAAAAAATACGATTCCAACAGATATAAATAAGCCAGAAATAAAATCAAGACTTACCGTCATAGAAACAGATTTTTTTAGATTTGAATCAATGCTTTCTAACTATGAATCAAGTGAGGAAGAAAAGATTAAAATGGTTAAAAAAATTAATAACTCTTTCTCTAACCTTAATTTTCAAATAGATAAGTTAACAGAAAAACAAGAAATTACTCCTGAATTGTAGGCTTCTGAGCATTTAAGGCATCAATACTAATTTTAGCTAAATTAAAATTTGGAGCAATAGCTAAGGCATCATTCAAAATGGAAATTGCTGCGTCAATGTTATTTTCTCTGTCCTCATTAATTTTTACCAATCCTTTTAGGTAAGTAAATGCAGCTTTCATCGGAACCGAATAAGGCTGCTGGGTTTCATAGTAGTTTCTAACAATTTCTCCATCGGAATTTGCAATCCCGAATGTTATATTTCTAGTAGCTCCCATTAAATCCCCGGTTCTGATCTTCATTTCTGCTAATTCATAAGCAATAAAAGGATTTGGCTTTCTTTTAAACAATTCTTCATAATGAATTAAGGCCTGGTCAATATCGTTAATGGCTTTAAGAGAAAAAGCTTTAACCTGTACCGCTAAATCTGAATCTGATTCATTCTTTTCGATTCCAATTGTGTTTAAAGCTTCAACATGTCTACCTTCATTCATGTAAAGTGTAGCTAAAGTATCTTTTCTAGCCTGACTTGGCTCAAGAACATTTAAGTGGGTTAAAGCATTTATAACTCCTTGAATATCTGCTTGAGATTGCATTTGTTTATAATATTTTTTGTAGTGTGCTGTAAGCTCCTGATTTGATTGTGCTGATGAGCTCATTGTTATAAACAGAACCAATAGTGTGACTATCTTCTTCATAATATTTTTTTTGCGAAGCTAACTATTTTTTTTTAAAATGCTACCTGAACCAAAAAAGCTGCAGACAAAAATTGATTATCATCTAGTCCACTGAAATTTTCGTAACAAGTTCTAAAAGCACTTGCTTGCATTTTTAAATTATTACCAGCTAAATATTTTGATATCCCAACACCCATATTAGAAGTTTTCCTCAAAATAGAATTTTCAAAAAGATCAAACTCAGGATTTAAGCTTTCATATATAAAATCAATACTAATTCCATTTTTTGTAAAATATCCAAATTGAATTCCTTGACTGTCCCCAATTATTAAATATTCGCTGATTTGTTGTGGTTCCAAAAGGTTAAACGCATTTGGATCTGTGTATATCTGATTTAATCCTGAAGCAAAAGAATCAGCATATTCCAACAAAATAGAAAAACCTTTATACTTAAAATTTAAGTCGATAAATAACTGTGAATAATCAGGAAATAGCTCATTTCCAGAGTTATCATATAGTGTAAAATCACCATGACCATCACCCACCTGATTACTGGCACCGATATTTTTAGAATACGCTAGCCCTAATTGAACCTTAGGTTTTTGTTCTTGAATCAAGTCGACACTAGAAAGCCTATTACCTTCTAAGAAGTCTCCAAAAGGAAAAATATTTATTCTGGAACCAAATTTCACTCCACCTTTGTCAGAATCTCTTGAGTCAGCACCAAAAGAATTTTTTCCATCCCCTGAAGTAATCGCAAAAGTGGGATTAAAAACTATTGATTTCCCAAAACTTGTTTCAAAAAACAACCCAAACTCTTCTCCATTTTCAGTGTAGGTGCGACTTATCAGACCTCTGTCGGTAAATCTAAGCTGATCCTCATTGTGAACCATTTCTAAGTTATTATGACTTACCTGCATTTGACCAAAATATAAACTGGTTTTGTCATCAAAATGATAACCAATAAAAGCTTCAACAAGAGGATTATTTGAGCTGTAATCCATCTGAATTGTGAAACTTAACTTTTCTTCTTTTGCAAACCCAGTAAAAAATAAATTTGAGTTTTGACTTTTAAATTGTCTGTAAACATTAGAAAATTCTCCATCGGATGTATAGATTTCTTCATCATTGTAAATATATGTTGGTTTTATAAAACCGAATATATTGAACTCATAATCACCTTCATTGAAAGAAAAAGAAATTCCATCTCCAAGGCTAAAACTAGCGCTATTTCTTTCAGAGTCTTGGGTGAAGGCATAAGAAATTGATAGTATAAATAAAGTTGTAATGATTAATTTTTTCATATTCTAGTTATTATTTTTTATTCTATAAATTGGCAATTGACTATTTAACGAGGTTTTAATAATTCCAAAACTCACATAACTGTTTGGAGCCTCGGGTTCTAATAATTCTGCGATTAAATTCGATCTCTTTTGATTCATACTGATTAATATATCTCCCTTTGAAAATCCATTGTCATTAAACTCAATTGACGTGACAATTTTTTGCATTCTCATCTTTTCATAAACTTTAAAATTATTGTTAAATTTAATAACTCTATAACTGCCTGAATATATCACAGTGTCTTTTTGAAACTCAACATAATCAATCCCAACATCTTTTAATTTTTTGATAAATCCAAAATTATTTTGTTTGATTATATAAGCTAATGGCCTATCCCTTTTGGAAATTGCATAAGAGTCTTTTGAACTATGCATCGTAGTTTCAAAATCGATCATCTCATTGGACCCTATATCAATTGCCTTAATCACATCAGAGTAGACAGATCTTTGGTGTTCTAAAACAATATCATTTGAGTAGGTTTTTGCTTTGGCAATTTCATCAAAAATAAATATTGAATTCTCATATGCAGTTTTCAAAAATGAAAAACCAACAGAAAGGCCAGAGTTTATCCTTCTTTTAAAAGAAGTTTTTCCTATTCCGACTCCTCTTATTTCAAAAAGGGTTGCAATTCCGTTATTAAGAGCATAAAAATTTGAACTTGATCTTGCAGTATTTGAACCTGTACTAAAATGAATTTCACCTTTATGTTTTTCTGACTTAATATAATGCCTATGTCTTAGATTTAATTTATCAAGAGATTTTTTTGCATTTTTAACAAATAAGGTGTCAATTATAATCCTAATATTTTCAGGCACATTTAAGTTGCCTGTATGCAAAAACATTACATCATAAGGGTTTGCTATACCAAAAGAACTTAATTGTGCAAAGTCTTTTCTAAATGGTCTATATTCATGAAAATCAAGTGCAACGTGAGGGTCAAAATCTGCAAAAGCCACTTTAGAAGCTTTTGTCTCTGGTGCCATCATTTTAGTGTGATCTCTGTTTAAATCTAAACCATTTGCAGCGTACCGATCGTTTTTTAAAAACCCATCAATATTTGCCATCGGGAGAATTGCCAATTCGATTTTATTTAGCAAATAATTATAATCCGAATCTTCTAAAATGAGGTGAATTAAATACAATAAAGATTCTGTACTTGCAGGTTCATTTCCATGTAAACCACCTTGCATCCAAACCTTTAGTTTTTTTTCATCATTATGATTTTTCTTTTTGATGTAGATAATTGGGATTTTTTTTCCTTTTTGAGACTCTCCTATAAAATTTGACGAAACAGATTCAGGATACTTTTTAACCTTTTCTGNAATAAAATCTATTAACTCTTCATAGTTTGTAAAACCCTTCTTCTTTTTTAATGCTGGTGTGATATTTTCAAGATCATTAAGTTCACTAAAAAATTTATTGGTTATTTTTTTTGGCTCTTGATTTAGCTGTGCATTGGTTGCCAAAAAATTAAAGATNAATANGTAGAAAATTATTTTTTTTAGCATAATTTATCAAAAAGAAATAGTTGTAATCAATCTGAATAATAATTCATCCTTGAACACAATATCAGTACTTAAATCGTTATCATGATTTATCCCAAGACTACCGTCAATATATGTAATGGAGCCTTGTACTTTAAAACCATAATTTCTTCTACTTAATTTAGTTATTCCTAATGTGTAGTAATTTGGCCTGTTATAAAAAGTAGCATTATTTAGAAATGAATTTTGATCTGCAATCAAGTGGGTATACCTTCCATCAATTGAAAAATTATTTTTAAATAAATACCCTAACTGAAAGTTGTAAGCCTTACCTAACATCATTCTACCTTTTACATATGCATCAACATTTTGAATATCATTAACCAAAAATGTTGTTGAAATTGAACCATCATTTCTTACCCTTTGTGTAATATCATCAGGAACAATAGCTGATGAATTTACAAATTCACCTAGAGCTGAAAAACCTCTGTATTTGAAAAGAAAATCTAAACCATACTTAAAGTAATCCGGTAAACTCTCTTCGTCATTACTGTTCAAATAAACAAGTCTACCACTGTATCTTCCTCTTCTACTACTCATACCTGAATTATGACTGTAATGAACACCCATAACAAGTTTAGGAACCTGCTCTCTCATAACATCTATTTGTCTAAACTGACCTATATTGGTAAATAAACCAAATGGTAAATAATCAATTCTACCTCCGACCTTTAGCCCCCCTTTGTCATTACCCATTATATTTTTTCCATCACCGTTAGATAATACTAAATAAGGTCGTAAAAATGAGCCTCTTCCAGACTTTATTCTTCCTGTAACAAAAATTCCAAACTCGCGGATTGATGCAAATGCAGAAGTTAATCTACTTCTTTCAACCAATTGTAAAGAATTAGAACTCATCCATAACTCACGATTATCAGCATAAGTGGTTCTTTGACCAAATTTTACTGAAAATGAATTATTAGGTGCGTAATCAATGTATGCATCCATCAAGGGATTTTCATCAGCATCACCTGCTTCCGAAACTCCACTCAAATCAACTTGTAGTCTGTATTTAAATCTGGGATCTTTTGTTTGTCCATCAACTCTTAGCCTAAGCCTTCTCATCCTATATCTCGATGAACTTTCATCATAACCCTCAGTTTGTTTTAGTTCAGCCATAGGTTGAGCATATCCAGTAAGTCTAACGCTTTGACCGGACTCACCAACAAATCTTAATCCATCCCCAAATTTATATGATTGCATTTTTAAACCTTGAGAATAAGAAAGGTTAACTATGAAAAAAGAAATAATAAAATAAAATAATCTCATATATCTTTTTTTAATTAAAGTTAGTTCCATCGATCTTAGTTCCAGGTGAGAAAGAAGCTCCTAAGGCTTCACCAATTCCTGCATGTTGATAGAAAAGAATACCATCATCACCAGGCTCCAAATTAAGATCAGGATATCGGGTGTAAGATTCATCAGGGTTATTTGATAACGGTTCTATATCAAATGTTAAAATAACTTCACTATTAGTATTATATAAAGTTACAAAATCCCCTGCGTTATTCATATTTAAGATTCCAGCAGATGCGGTTTGAACAATTGCATTACCAAAGACTCCTGTTGGACTTCCTCCACCAAATAAAACTAATACGCCCCCTGGAGGAATTATTGTACCTTGAGGAAAAACATGTCTTTCTTGGGCATTATCATGTACAGTATAACCTGAAAGATCTAGTGTACCTCCAAGATTTACAAACTCAATGAATTCGTCCTCTTGAGCTTCTCTTATACCATCACCATTTGCATCACCTTCAATTCCAGACGGTGGATCATAAAGTACTTCATTGATAATCAGTAAAGGTTGTGAACATCCATTATACTCTGGAAGCCCTGCCTCATTTGGACAATCATCATCACTATCGTTAATTCCATCACCATCAGAATCTGAGTCATCATCCAATAATGAAATTGTTATTGACGAGCTAAGCACAGTCACGTCACCTTGAGCTTCAATGGAAATAATAATTGTTTCAATATCTTCAATATCTTCATCTTGCATTGAACTTATAGTTAATGAACCTGAACTATCTCCAGACGGAATTATCAAAGATGATTCAGAACTAATGTAATCTTCTCCAAATATTGCTGTTCCAGAAAATGTCACAGGAATTATGATTTCTTGATTTGTCTCCGAATTTAATGTTGCTGTTATTGTTGTTAAACCCTGGTCTTCACTGACTTCACTTGAAGATGCTGTTAGTGAAACTACGGGTGAAATATCATCAGTATCACAAGAGCTAAAAATAAATAAAAAGGCTAATAAAAATACTATTCTAATTTTCATACACTAAAACGTTATATTTAATAATTATTAAACATAGAAAAAATAAATGAATTGTTATTTTTTTATTCGTATAAATTTCATTTATTTATAATTATAATGCGTTGAAATCTTATGAAAATATCTTTTAGAAATTTTGCTTTAATTTATACACTTTTNATAATATCATGTGATCCCGCTGGTTCAAGTTTTTCGCCAAATCCTGATCCAATAATTCATGCTGAAATTAATGTGGGAACGGATATGTTCATTTTTTCAATGAATGAAATTGATTTCGAGGTTTTTTACCATGTACCAGCGACATATAGTGCTTCGTCTAAAGTTGTTTTTGCATTACATGGTGGTAGTAGAGATGCTGAAGGGGTTAGAAATAATATGATTCAAAAGTCAAATGAATATAATTTTATTCTTATAGCTCCAAAATTTTCATCTTCAAATTTTTCTCTTGGTGATGGATATAATTTAGGGAATGTGTATGTTGACGGAGATAATCCCACTACCAATACTTTAAATAACGAAAATGAATGGTCTTTTTCAATTATTGAACCATTATTTGACTCTGTAAAAAGCTCACTATCTTTAGAAAATGATAAATACNATATGTTTGGTTTTTCAGCTGGTGCACAATTTGTTCACAGATTTATCCAATTCAAACCGAATGCAAGATTTGATAAGGTAGTTGCTGGGGCAGCAGGATGGTATACTGTCCCNGAAAATACTATTCCTTTTCCATATGGATACGAAAATAGTATTTTAAATTCCGCCAACCTTGATAATTTACTATCAAGTGATTTATATATACAAGTTGGGGCTTTGGACAATAACCCAAATTCTGCCGGTTTAAGACATAATGAATATGCTGATGCACAAGGATTGAATAGAGTAACAAGGGCAGTTCATTTTTTTGAAACTGGGCAAAATATCTCGGAGTCAAATAACTATGATTTCAATTGGTCATTACATATAATTCAGGGAGCTGGACACAACCTAATACCAAATGCAGATAATGCATGCAATCTAATGTTCAATTAAGATGAGATTAAATAAAAATATTATTGGATTAATTTTAGGGCCAATACTGTTTTCAGTAATAATGATATTTGTTGATGCTGAAGGTTTAAGTTTTGAAGCAAAATGTATTCTTGCTTCAACTGCGTGGATGGCTGTTTGGTGGGTAACTGAGTGTGTTCCAATTTCTGTAACAGCATTACTTCCGATTGTTCTTTTTCCTCTCACAGGTGGCATGGATCTATCAACAACTACTGCTGCTTATGGGCATAAATTAGTATTCCTTTTTGTTGGTGGTTTTTTAATAGCACTTGCAATTGAAAAATGGCACCTTCACAAAAGACTTGCACTTAATATCATCAAAGTTACAGGAAGTAATAAATCTAGAGTTATACTTGGTTTCATGTTGGCTACTGCTTTTCTATCTATGTGGATTTCTAACACAGCAACTTCAATTATGATTTTGCCGGTTGGACTAGCAATCATTTCTCAATTAAAGGATGACACCAATACTAAAGAGAATGAAAATGAAATTTTTGGTAAATCTCTGATGATTGCAATCGCATACAGTGCCTCTATTGGAGGAATGGCTACACTGATTGGAACACCTCCAAACATGGTTTTAGCTGGGGTTGTTGAAGAAAGTTATGGGATAAAATTGAATATGTTTGATTGGATGAAGTTTGGAGTTCCTTTATCATCATTTTTACTTATTATATGCTGGTTTTATTTAACAAAAATTGCTTTTAAATTTAAGAATGAGGAATTTTCTGCAGGGCGTGATGAAATCCTTAGACAAGTAAAAAACTTAGGAAATTTTTCTAATGAAGAAATTAAGGTTTTAATCGTTTTTACACTAACAGCATTGGGCTGGATATTCCGTGCAAGTATTGAAGCAATTTTTCCAATGATTGATGATACTATCATAGCTATTTTCTTTGCTGTTTCTTTATTTATAATTCCCACAAAAAATCAAAAAGTTAAAAGTAAATTATTGGTCTGGGAAGATACTGTAAAATTACCCTGGGGAATACTAATTTTATTTGGGGGTGGAATGGCTATAGCTAGTGCCTTTGGGAAAAGTGGTTTAGCTTTATGGATTGCTGACTTACTTCAAAACCTTGAAAATGTGTCATTATTTTTAATTATACTAATCATTGTAACATCAATAAATTTATTAACTGAGGTTACTTCAAACATGGCAACAACCGCCATGCTTCTGCCTGTGCTTGTAACGATTGCATTAGCAATCGAAGTACACCCTTACTTTTTACTAGTTAGTGCAACATTAGCAGCCTCATGTGCATTCATGCTTCCTATATCAACACCACCNAATGCTGTTGTTTTTGGGTCTGGATTTTTGAAAATTGAGGACATGTTTAAAAAGGGAATTTGGATGAATTTAATTTCAATAATAACAATAACATTAGTAGTNTACTTTACCCTTCCCTACGTTTTTGAAATGACAGCAGAACTAATCCCTATTAGTTAATTTTTAGAAATNGGTNGATAACTGATTATGTTCAACCATTTCCCTAAAAAGTTTTTCCAACTTTTCGTGTTTTGAATTATCNTGAAAGTGCTCATGATATATTTTTAGTCCAAATTCNATTGCCCTTTGAGAATTTTCAGAAAAACTGGACACCCAATCATTNATTGATTTTTCAAGCTCATCATGTTTGCATATTTGGTCTACAAGACCCCAGTCAAAAGCCTTATTCGTATCAATCTTATATCCTCTAATACACCAATCTATAGTTTTCTTTAATCCAATTATATGAGAAAGAGATTCCATAACCTGCAAAGGAAAAATACCTCTTTTTACTTCAGGCAAAGAATATGAAAGATCATCACATGAAATTACATAATTACACCCAGCAACTATTAAACAACCACCAGCATATACATTTCCCTGAACCACAGCTAACTTTGGTTTGTATAGACTATTAAATAAATTACCAATTATTATTTTTTTAGATGGCTCAGGAATTGAAGACTTGTGAGGTTCAACATTGTTTTTTAAAGCTTTTAAATCAGCTCCTGCAGAAAAAGTATCACCACTAGACTTTACAATCACTAGTCTTATATTATTATTTTTTGAAATATAATTAAAGCAAAACGCGATTTCATTAATCATTTGAGGATGTAAAGCATTTTTTTTNTTTGGTCTANTCAATGTTAGAAAAAAAACNNCTTCATTCTCCTCAATATTTAAAAAATGAAAATTATTTTCCCNAAAATTTGATAATTGACCGTCACTAAAATAATTCATACTGTAAAATTTACATTCTAAANACCCCAAATGAGTCNGTACCTTTAATTGTGTTGNTATATACAGCTGAAAGAGCCATTGATAAATATTTTCTGGTATCTCTTGGATCAATGACTCCATCATCCCAAACTTCNGANNTAGTGTGCCATACACTAGCTTTTTTTTCNGCTTGTTCAGCTAAATTGTGTTTTTCCTCCAATAACAATTTCTCATCTATNGCTTTNTTTAATGACTCTGCAGATTTTCTTTTTACTATTTCCATAACACCTGCTAACTGATCAGCGCCCATCACTCCTGATTTNGAATTTGGNTATGAAAAAAGAAATCTAGGGTTAAATGATCTTCCACACATAGCATAATTTCCAGCTCCGTATGAATTACCAACTTGTAAGCTAATGTGAGGGACGGTACTACCCGCAACTGCNTGAATTAGTTGTGAACCTGCATTAATCATCCCANTTTGCTCATGCTTTTTTCCAACCATAAAGCCNGTTGTATTATGTACAAATAAAAGTGGGATATTAGATTTATTTGCAAGTTGAATGAAGTGAGTTGCTTTACGTGCAGACTCAATAAAAATAACTCCATTATTTGCTATTATTCCAATTGGATATCCATTTATTCTAGCCCAGCAACACAACATGGTTTTCCCATAATTTTCTTTAAACTCTGTATACTCAGAGCTATCTATGAACCTCATTATTAACTCGCGAATATCGAATGGCTTTTTTAAGTTTGAAGGAATTATCCCAAGAATTTCATCTTCGTTAAATCTTGGTTGTAAAGCTTGTTTTTCGNATTCAGATTTCNTCGATTTATTCTCATAAATTTTAGANACTAAATCTCTAGTTATCNTTAANGCATGTTTTTCATCNTCTGCTAAAAAATCTGAAACTCCAGAAATACTGCTGTGCATCCATGCTCCACCCAATTCCTCATCGTTTGCATCCTCATTGGTAGCCATTTTCACAAGAGGAGGTCCAGCAAGAAAAACTTTTGCGTTATTTTTTTGCATGATTGTATAATCAGACATTCCTGGAACATAAGCTCCTCCTGCAGTTGCATTACCAAACACCACAGAAATTGATGGAATACCTTTTTTTGATCTCTGTGACATTTCCATAAAGAATCTACCATAATTATTAAAAACTCTATCTTGATCAGGTAGATTAGCGCCGCCACTTTCTACAAGATTGATTGTCAACAAACTATTTTCAGAGGCAATTTGTGAAAGCCTTAGATTTTTTAAACTGGTCGCATAGTCGATTGCACCCGCTTTCCTAGTAGCTACATTAGCATTGATTAAACACAAAACCCCTGAAACATAGCCAAGGATGACAACAGTAGTACCGCCTGCACCAAAACCATTTTCATGTTTTAGACCAGCCAATGACATAAGTTCAACAAAAGGTTTATTTTTATCAAGGAGTAACTCAATTTTTTCCCTTGCGAGTAATTTATTTCTTTTTCTAGCTCTTTTAATTTTTTCCTTACTACCCTCATTTTTAGAAAGCTCAAAGTAGGACTCTAACTCTAAAATAATTTTTTTCATTGAGGCATAATTTTCAATATACTTTGAGCCTAACACATCAATCTTAGAGTTTATTTCTTGCATTTTAAATTGGGAATAAAATCTTGAGGAAACAATTTAACAATTTTAATTTTAAGTGTAATTAATTATTTTATCAAAAATTCAAAAAAAAGATACTTAAATTATCAAAATATTTTTTTAGTAATTTATAAATGAATAATTCGCAATAAACTAAGACAATTTTGTAATTTGTTATTTCAAAACGAAATAAAAACATGTCAAGTAGCAACAAATATCATTTTAGATTTTATGACTGGGAGGAAAAACTTAGAGACAAACCCTTTTTAAGACAGCCCTTTGGTGACAATTGGGAAGTTTACACTTGGGGAGAAGCTGGTCTGATGGCAAGGAAATTAGCTACAGGCCTGAAAAGTTTAGGTTTAGAAAAAGGTAGTCATATAGGGCTAATGTCAAAAAATTGTCGTGAATGGATTATAGCAGATTTGGCAATTATAATGGCAGGTTATGTTTCAGTACCATTTTTTCCTAATCTAAAATCACATGAAATTAAAAATCTTCTTGAATTTGGAGATGTTAAAGCATTATTTATGGGTAAAGTTGAGAATTGGGATGAAATAAAAAATGGTGTTGACAATGAAATGCCTGTTATTACTTTTCCACATTATGAAGGTAATTCTAAAATAGACAGAGGATATCAATGGAATGATTTTATAAATCAATTTGAAGCTCAAAAAGAAAATTATCATCCTAACATAGATGATATATGGACAATTATATTTACATCGGGTACAACAGGAAATCCAAAAGGGGTTATTTTAACTTTTGGAATTAATCAAAATACAGATATAATTTATACAAAGGAATATAATCCTTTAGGGGTAGATTTTGAAGGAAATAATTCCTTCTTTTCATACCTTCCAATGAATCATATTGCTGAAAGAATTGCTATTGAATTCACAACCTTTAAAAATGGTGGAGTAATTTCCTTTACCGAATCAATCGATACATTTGTAAAAAATCTCTCAGAAGTTCAACCATCTGTGTTTTTTGGTGTACCAAGAATTTATACAAAATTCCAGCTAGGTATATTATCTAAATTCAGTCAGAAAAAACTTAATTTCTTATTGTCAATTCCTTTTCTTTCTTCGATCATAAAAAAGAAAATCCAAAAAGGTCTTGGACTTTCAAACGCTAAGGTTGTTGTTTCAGGTGCCGCTGCAATACAAGTTGCTCAAAGAAATTGGTTTAGGAAAATTGGGGTTAATATCACAATTGGTTATGGTATGACCGAAAATTGTGCAATTACAACTCAACTACCAGGATCGAATTTCAGTAAACCGGGGTCAGTTGGTAAAGTGCATCCAAATGTTGAAATTAAAATTGATGAAGGGTCTGAAGAAGTATTGATGAGAGGGCCATATGTAATGTTGGGTTATTATAATGATTCCGAAACCACAAACAATACTATAAAAAACGGATGGCTTCTTACGGGTGACAAAGGGAAAATTGATGATGATGGACATTTATACATAACTGGAAGAGTTAAAGATACATTTAAAACGAGTAAAGGAGAATTTATTGATCCAGCAAAAATTGAGGTACTTTTTGGTGAAGTTGAATATTTTGGACAAATGTGTGTTGTAGGCTTAGGAATTCCTCAGCCGATAATGCTAGTAAATATTTCAGATATAGGTAAAAAACTTACAAAAAATGAACTTATCGATAANTTAGAAAATAAATTATCATCAGTTAATTCAAAGGCTTTTAATTATCTCAGAGTTTCAACTATTGTGATTTGTAAAGATGAATGGACTCCTCAAAATGAAATTTTGACCCCAACAATGAAGATCAAAAGAGGTAATGTTGATAAAATGTATATGGATAAATATGATGAATGGCATCATTCTGACAAAAAAATAATTTGGGAATAAAATAAACAATGATTAAAAATTTAAATATTTTAATTTTTATTTTTTTAATGTCTACGTATGTATATCCAAACAGAATAGTAAGTGGTACGGTAATAGATTGTAAAACAAATCTTCCAATACCTGGTGCTGAAATAATAATTAATAAAAGTCAATTAAATCAAAAACCAAAATTGACAGATTTTGATGGATTTTTTGAATTAGATATNTCTGATGATATCAAAGAGATTTTTATTCGTTATCCCAAATACAAAGAAATAAAAATCACTGTAAGTGATTCAAAAAATTTAGGTGAAATTATACTCTTCAAAAGAGGTTGTAAAAATAGATAAACATGAATTATTTTACTAAGGAGCATGAAATGTTTAGAGAGAGTCTTAGAGATTTTTTAAACAAAGAAGTTAAAAGAAATATTGATAAATGGGAATCAGATCATAAAATCCCGAGAGATATTTGGAAAAAAATGGGCGATCAAGGTTTTCTTGGTCTTACCTACCCTGAAAAATATGGAGGTTTTGATCTTGATTTCTTTTTTGAAGTAATTCTATTTGAAGAAATGTCAAAAATGAATTCTGGTGGATTCGTCATTACACAACAAGTAGTTCAATGTATGTCATCTCCATATATTCTTAAATATGGAAGTGAAGAATTAAAGGGAAAATATTTGCCTGGAATAATTTCGGGTGATTTAATTGGATGTATAGGAATTACGGAACCCGATGCTGGCTCTGATGTAAAAAGTATTAAAACAAAGGCAGAAGATAAAGGCGACCATTATTTATTAAACGGCTCAAAAACATTTATTACAAATGGGGTATACGGGGATTTTGTAGTGACGGTTGCCAAAACTGATTCAAATGCAGGAACCAAAGGAATAAGTCTTATTGTGGTTGATTTAAATTCAAAAGGAATAAATAGAACAAAAATCGATAAACTTGGTTGGCATGCATCAGATACCGCTGAAATTAGCTTTGATAACGTAAAAGTACCCAAGGAAAATTTGATAGGCAAAGAAGGGAAAGGTTTTTACTATTTAATGAATGGATTACAATTAGAGAGATTAATTTTTGTGCCAAGTTGTGTTGGTGCAATGGAATTTGCAATCTCTGAATCTATTAAGTATATGAAGCAGAGAAAATCATTCGGTCAAACGATTGATAAATTTCAAGCCATCAGACATAAAATTGCAAGTCTTTCATCCGAAATTGAATCTGCTAAAGTATTTGGCTATTATTGTTGTGAATTATACAATAAGAATATTTATGATGTAAAACTTTGTTCGATGGCTAAACTTTTAGTGACAGAACTTCATGAAAAAGTTTCAACTGAATGCTTACAGTTTTTTGGTGGAAATGGGTTTAGTGAAGAATATCCTCTAGCTAGAATGTACAGAGATTGTAGAGTTGGAACTATAGGTGCAGGAACATCTGAAATAATGAGAGAAATCATTGCTAAAGCAGTGATAGATGATACAGAATTTAAAAAGGTAAAATCTTAATTGTTTTTGTGTAATTTATCAATTTGCAATTGAATTTCAGAATCTTCAATTCTGTTAAACAATAATTCTGGTTCGTTAATTTTATGATTCTCATATATCAAAAAATCTTTCTTTTTTAAACCTTTCCATGACCAATTAATTTCGTCTTTAAAGTTTAAAATATTTTTAATTTTCTTAGAAGTAAAAGGAATAAATGGCTCTGAAACAATAGCTAAAACTGATGAAATATGTAGGGAAATAAATATCACAGTTTTTACCCGCTCTGGATTTTCTTTTATTATTTTCCATGGTTCCTCATCGGCTAGGTATTTATTTCCTATTCTTGCGATATTCATGAACTCTGAGCATGCATCTCTAAATTTGAAATTACTCAGCGATTCTTCTACTTTGTTAATTGATTGATTAACTAAATCCAAGACATTTTTATCTTTGTCAAGTAATTCATTATTAGCCGGAATGTAAGACTCATAATATTTTTTTGTCAGGATAACTACACGATTAATAAAATTTCCTAATATTGCTACTAACTCACCGTTATTTCGATTCTGAAAATCTTTCCATGTAAAGTCATTATCTTTGTTTTCAGGAGCATTAATAGTTAAAACATATCTAAGAACATCCTGTTTTCCAGGAAAATCATTTAAAAATTCTGGTAACCAGACAGCCCAATTTTTTGAGGTTGAAATTTTAGAACCTTCAATATTTAAAAATTCGTTTGCTGGAATATTCTTTGGAATAATAAAATCTCCGTGCGCTTTTAACATGGCAGGAAAAATAATGCAATGGAAAACTATATTGTCTTTTCCTATAAAATGGATAAGTTCAGTGTTATTATCCTTCCAATATTTCTCCCAATTCTGTTTATTGTCAATAGCCCATTTCTTAGTTGAAGAAATATATCCAATTGGGGCGTCGAACCAAACGTATAAGACCTTTCCTTTAGAATCTTTAACGGGAACAGGAATCCCCCAGTCTAAATCTCTTGTAACAGCTCTTGGTTTTAGGCCATCATCTAACCATGATTTACATTGTCCATAAACGTTAGATTTCCACACTCCCTTATTATCCTCTAAAATCCATTTTTCTAAAAACCCTTGAAATTTATCAAGCTTCAAATACCAATGTTTAGTTGTTCTGAGAGATGGCTTATTTCCGGTGATTGAAGATCTTGGATTAATTAAATCTCTAGGGTTATGACTAGTACCACATTTTTCACACTGATCTCCATAGGATTCTTCAAATCCGCATTTAGGGCATGTTCCTATTAAAAATCTATCAGGAAGAAATTGTTTCTCCTCTTCATCATAAAATTGTTCTGAAGTNAACTCTTCAAAAGAATTATTTTCAAGTAACTTTAAAAAGAATTCAGATGCAGTATCATGATGAATTTTTGCTGAGGTTCTTGAATAGCTGTCAAAAGAAATTCCAAATTCGGAAAAAGAATTCTTTATATTTTGATGATATCTATCTACAATTTCTTGGGGAGTTTTATTTTCTTTTTTTGCTTTGATTGTTATGGGCACACCATGCTCATCACTACCGCTAATATAGACAACATCATTCCCCATGATTCTTAAATATCTAGCATAGATATCTGCAGGCACATAAACACCAGCTAAATGACCAATATGAATTGGACCATTTGTATAGGGTAATGCTGCTGTAATAGTGTAAGTTTTACTCAAGAATATTTTTTATATTAGTAAAAGTAATCAATTATGATTATAAATATGAAGTAAAATATAAGTTCTTGTTAATATATAAACAGTATTATGAAGTTGAAATCTAGTATCATTTTTTTAATACTATTAACTATTTTTTCTTTTGAACTATCATCTCAAATAACCTCAAATAATAAATTGATAAAACCTAAATATTTAACTCCGGGAGATACTGTGGCTATTGTTGCTCCGTCTGGAGTTTTAAAAAACTATAACAATTACATTAGTAAAGCAAAAGAATTATTAAAAGATTGGGATTTGAATGTAGTTGTAGGTGAAAACGTGTATAATGATGATGGTCATTTTGCCGGAAGCGACTCGGAAAGAACATTAGATTTCCAAACAGCATTGGATGACAATTCAATAAGTGCAATTTGGTGTGCTAGAGGTGGCTATGGGGCAATGAGGGTTATCGATAATTTAAATTTTGAAAAGTATAAGGAAAATCCAAAATGGGTTATTGGATATTCTGATATTACAGCCATTCATAATGACTTACATATTCAAAAAAGTGAGTCAATACACGGTTTAATGTGTAAGAGCTTAGAAGAATTAGATATTAATAAAGATGANTCTGTAAAATTACTTAAGAAAATATTATTTGGAAATAGTCTTTCATATCAAATTGCAGGAAACAGTTATAACGTTGAAGGAAAAGCAAGCGGTCAACTAGTTGGTGGCAATTTAACTCTTCTACATTGTCTACTTGGTTCAAAATCTTCAATAGACACTAAAGGAAAAATTTTATTTATAGAAGATCTTGGAGAATATCTATATCATATTGATAGAATGTTATATTCACTAAAAAGAGCAGGCTATTTTGATAATCTTTACGGATTGATTATTGGAGATTTTACGGACCTAAGAAAAAATACCACATCATTTGGCAGAAACCTAGAAGAATTAATTCTTGACATTGTAAATGAATATAAAATTCCAGTTGTCTTTGGTTTTCCAGCAGGTCATGGAGAAAAAAATTTTCCTATGATTCTTGGTAGAGAAATAGAATTGATNGTATCAAAAGAACGTGTGGATATAAAATTTTATGACTAATCCTTAATTTCACTTAGTACTTGTATAGCTTTTGATATTGAATTTATCTTTTGAATTTTTACGATAAATTTTTCGCCATCATTAAATTTCTTTTGAGAAAAAGAAATTAAGTTTTGATTATTTAAAGAATATTTAAATAATCTATCTAAATGTATCTTTTGTTCCTCTGAATCAAAATTCTTTATATATCCAATCAATATATTTTTTTTCAATACAATTTTATCAAACCCTAGTTCAGNAGAAAGCCATCTTAATTCTATAGTTTTGAGTAATTCATCTACAATATTTGGTAAAGCACCAAACCTGTCAATTAGCTCAGCTTTAAATGAATCTAATTCATCCTGACATGTAATTTTATTTAGTTTGGTGTAAAGATTTAGTCTTTCCTTACTGGAATTGATAAAATCATTTGGGAACATAAGTTCAAGATCGGATTCAAATATCATATTTACCTTTTTGGAAAATTGATTTTTTTCTAAATCAAGGTTCTTAAAATCATTCTCCTTTAACTCATTAATTGCTTCATCTAGAATTTTTTGATAAGTTTCAAAACCCATCTCATTAATAAATCCACTTTGCTCACCACCTAGCAANTCACCTGCACCTCTAATTTCTAAATCTTTCATAGCAATATTAAAACCACTGCCAAGCTCAGAATAATAATCTAAAGCAGTAATTCGTTTTTTTGCTTCATCAGTCATTTTTGAATATTCTGGAGTTATTAAGTAGCAAAATGCTTTTTTATTACTTCTTCCAACTCTACCTCTCATTTGATGTAAATCGCTGAGCCCAAAATGATTAGCATTATTTATAAAAATAGTATTAGCATTAGGAACATCTAAGCCACTTTCTATAATCGTTGTACTTACAAGGACATCAAATTCCTTATTAATGAATTTAACCATCAAATATTCAAGTGTTTTTCCGTTTAATCTACCATGAGCTACAGCAATACGTGCCTCTGGAACCAAGTTTTGAATCAAATTTGAAATCTCTTCTATATTTTGAATTTTATTGTTAACAAAAAAAACTTGTCCGCCACGATCCATTTCATATCTGATTGAATGTGAAATTAAATTTGAATCAAATCTGATAACAGATGTTTCAATAGGGTGCCTATTTGGTGGAGGAGTTGTGATTAGAGATAAATCTCTAGCAGCCATTAAACTGAATTGTAAAGTTCTTGGAATTGGTGTTGCTGATAAGGTCAGGACATCTACGTTTTTNCTAATTGATTTCAATTTATCTTTAACTGCAACACCAAATTTTTGTTCCTCATCAATAATCAACAAGCCTAAATCTTTATAATTAATCTTGTCATTTACAAGTTGATGGGTTCCAATAATAATATCAATTTTTCCATTATGTAGTTTTTCAATTATTGACGATTTCTCCTTATTACTTTTAAACCTGTTTAGGTAATCAACTGTTACAGGTAATTGATTTAGCCTTGACGAAAAGGTTTTATAATGTTGAAAAGCTAAAATCGTTGTCGGAACCAAAACGGCAACTTGCTTATTGTTATCAACAGCTTTAAAAGCAGCTCTTATAGCTAATTCAGTTTTACCAAAACCAACATCTCCACATATCAATCTATCCATTGGCTGTTCACTTTCCATATCATTTTTGATGTCTTTAGTAACTTTTAACTGATCATCAGTATCTTCATAGATAAAAGATGCTTCTAACTCATTTTGTAAATAGCTGTCCCTTTCGTACTTAAATCCTTTTTTTTGTTTTCTCTCTGCATATACCTTGATTAAATCATACGCTATTTTTTTAACATTTTTCTTAGTTTTTTGTTTTAATAACGCCCAAGATTTACTTCCAAGTTTGTATAATTTAGGGGTCTTTCCGTCCTTACCATTATATTTTGAAATTTTGTGGATTGCATGAATACTTAAAAATAAAACATCTCTTTCTCCATATATTATTTTCATCGATTCTTGAATTTTTCCGTCTACTTCAATCTTTTGTAATCCTGCATATTTTCCTATTCCATGATCTAAATGTGTAACGTAATCTCCTTTGCTCAAACTGTTAATTTGCTTTAGTGCAATAGATAGTTTGTTTTTAAATGTTTTACGAAATTTGAACTTATGATATCTTTCAAAAATCTGATGGTCAGTGTAAAAAACCATCTTTTCATCGATATCAATAAAACCAGAGGAAAGTGGTAATATTACAGGATCAATGGCATCTTCATAATTTAAGTCTTCAAAAATCTGTGATAATCTTTTTTTCTGCTGATTATTCGTACAACACAGGCTTATATTATAACCTGATAAACTTTTATTTTTTAAATCGTCAATTAGAAGATCAAAGCTTTTATTAAATGATGGTTGGGGCTGAATATTTAATTTGAAGTTAATTTTTGAGCTCGTTGAATTAAATTCAACCCGCTTGAATTTTTTAAGTTGTTTTTTTACCGATTGTATATTAATAAATAGATTTTCTGGATTAACTAAATCTTCTCTGTTTTGGGAGTTATCAAATTTTGATTTTGCATTTTCAACAATTTTTTGAAGTTCAGAATTAAACAAATTGATGCATTGAAGGTATATTACAGTTTCATCATTTATTACATCAAAAATATTTTGAATATTTTTTGATTTTCTTGACACTTGGATGTTTGAAATAATTTTAATGCTTTGATGATTNTTTTCAGACCTCTGACTNTCAATATCAAATGAGCGAATTCTGGTTANTTCATCTCCAAAAAATTCAATTCTATATGGTGTTTGACTAGAATAAGGAAATATATCTAAAATACCACCTCTGACAGCAAATTCTCCTGGTTCAACAACAAAATCTTCTCTTCGAAAGTTTAACTCAAATAGCTGTTCATTTAGTTTATCAAATGAAATATTTTGATCTACTTTCAATTTTATTGAACTTTTTTTAAGTTCATTCTTATTTACTTGATTTTCTGAAATTGCTAGTAAGTGAGTTACAATAATTGAATTTTTATTTTTTGAAAAATTTAAATGCTCTATGAGTTCAGTTCGCTGTAATAAATTATAGTTGTTTGGCTCATTATCAGAATAGGGTTCTTTTGTTGTTTCAGGAAAATAAAAAATTTGTTTATCNGGGTTNAAAGTTTCAATATCATTCAAAAAATATAAAGAATCCTCCTTTGAATTAAAAATAAACAAAGTTGGTTTTGACTGCCTATTTATAATGGTTGAGAAATAGAAAGAAAGAGAAGATCCAATGAAACCTTTAATTTTTATAGAATGATTTTGGGCAATAAAATCCCCAAGTCTTTTTATAAATGAAGACCCTTCAAAGTGTGAATAAAAACTTTTATTTGTCACCAAATAAATTTTCGACAAATATATCAGAAAAACTAAAAATCATAGAAAAACTTAAATAAATTTTTTTAATTGTTGTACCATTTTTTTACTACCACAATAAAATGGCGTTCTCATGTGAAGCTCTGTAGGAATAATATCTAAAATATTTTCTTTTCCATTTGTTGCCACTCCTCCGGCTTGTTCGCAAATAAATGCTATCGGATTACATTCATATAATAATCTCAATTTACCGTTNGGGTTTTTTGAAGTCTGAGGGTATAAAAATATACCTCCCTTAATCATATTTCTATGAAAGTCTGAAACAAGTGAACCAATATATCTTGATGTGTAGGGTCTGTCATCTTTTTCCTCTTGACAGAATTTAATGTATTTTTTTACAAATTTAGGAAACTGAAGATAATTTCCTTCATTTATGGAATATATGTTCCCATNTTTTGGAATTTTTATACTTGAATTAGAATGGTAAAAAGTTCCAATAGCAGGGTTTAATGTAAATCCGTTAACACCACTTCCGGTTGTATAAACCAACATAGTAGAAGTTCCATAGATTATATATCCAGCTGCTACTTGATTTCTTCCTTTTTGNAGAAANTCNTCAATTNACACCTCTGNNCCAATCTTANTTTTTCGNCTGTATATCGAAAAAATTGTNCCNACTGAAACATTAACATCTATATTCGANGAACCGTCTANGGGNTCGATTAAAACAANATATTTATTTTGATTATTTCTATCGCTACTNTTAATAGTTATNAAATTTTCTTCTTCNTCGCTAGCTATACCNCANACAATATTTCTNTTAATNAGAGTACTTATAAANTTTTCATTAGCGTATACNTCTAATTTTTGNTGTTTTTCTNACTGAATATTTTCGTTTCCTGTAAANCCGATAATATCNACTAATCCTGCTTTATTTACTTCGTGATTAACAACCTTAGCAGCTAAACGAATAGAATTTATCAAACTTGATAATTCACCAGAAGAATACTTGAACGATGTTTGATTCTTAATTATGAATTCACCTAAAGTCTGATTTTTGTTCAACATATTTAGAATAATATTTTTTCTTAGAAAGAAAATAATTACATTAAAGTTATGAAAATTAAAATAAGGGATGCTGTTAAAAAAGACATGATTCAAGTATATAATTTGATTATTGAACTTGCTATTTTTGAAAAAGAACCTGAAGAAGTTGATATTAATTCTAAGGATTTGGAAACTATGGGATTTAAAAATAAAACTCCTCTTTTTAAGTGTTTTGTTGCAGAATTTGAAAACAAAATAGTTGGAGCAGCAATTATTTATAATAGGTTTTCAACATGGAAGGGAAAGACATTACACTTAGAGGATTTAATCGTAACAAAAAAAATGCGGGGTAAAGGAATCGGAAGTAAACTTTTTGACAAAGTAATTTTGTACGGAAAAAAATTAGGGGCTAAAAGGATCTCTTGGAATGTTATTGATTGGAATAAAAATGCAATGGATTTTTATGAAAATCGAGGGGCTAAAATTGTTGATGGGTGGAGTATTGTTCACCTCTCAGGGGATAATCTTAAAAATTATTAGTAATAAATTCAATACAGAAATCCTTAATCTGATTCCTACAAGAAATATATTTATCTATTTTTTCGTTTTCGTTTCTAATTTCTAATTTTGACGGATCTTCAAAATTTTTATGTATTCTTAATGCAGAATTCTCTGGCATATAGGGGCAAGCTTCATTTGCATGGTCACAAACTGTAATAATAAAATCAAATTTGATATGCATATAATCATCTATTAAATTAGATGTATTATTAGAAATATCAATACCATCCATCTTCATCACTGAAACCGCGTAAGGATTAAGACCATGAGTCTCAACACCAGCGCTATAAACTTTTGCTTTTCCAGCTAATTTTTTAGAAAAATAACCATGTGCCATTTGGCTTCTACATGAATTTCCTGTACATAAAACTAAAATGTTTTTCATTATTAGATTTGAAGAATTAATTTGGCAACCATAAAATAAATTAAAATTCCAAATATATCATTACTAGTGGTGATAAAAGGACCTGTAGCTATCGCAGGATCTATACCTCTTTTATTCAAAAATAAAGGAATAAAAGTTCCGATAATTCCAGCAACAATTACCACAGCAACTAAAGCAACAGAAAGGGCAAGCGCAATATTTGTATCACCTTTCCAGAAATAAATGAATAGAAATAATAATATTGCTAAAATTACACCATTAAGAATGGACAGTAGAGTCTCTTTAAAAAGTCTATTATTTATACTTCCTCTTATATCGTCATTTGCTAATCCCTGTACTATTATTGCACTGGACTGAACACCAACGTTACCTGCCATAGCAGCAATTAGTGGAGTGAAATAAAATAAAATTTCATTCTGAATTAAAATTTCATCAAACCCTACCATAACAAAAGCTGCACCGATACCCCCGATTAGGCCAACAATAAGCCAAGGAAGTCTTGCTTTGGTTAACTCAAAAATTGTGTCATCAACATCAACATCCTGTAAAATACCAGCTGCAAGTTGGTAATCCTCCTCTGCCTCCTCTTTTATCAGATCAACAATATCATCAATAGTAATTCTTCCAAGTAACTTCTTTTTTTTATTAACAACTGGAATAGCTCCCAAATCATATTTTTGCATTGTACTAGCTACCGAATCAGCAGGGTCTGTATCATAAACATGATCAACATTTTTTTTATAGATAGATCTAATTTTAGTTTTTGGATTTGCAACCAATAAGTCTTTCAAGGATAGTCTTCCCAAAAGAATATCATCATTATCAATTACGTAAACAGAATGAACACGAGTAACTTCAGAGGCCTGAGATCTCATTTCTTTAACACATCTTGTAACTGTCCAATTTTCGTTAACCTTTATTAACTCCTTGGCCATAAGGCCTCCAGCTGAATCTTCGTCATATTTAAGTAATTCCTTTATATCTGCTTTGTGCTCAGCATCGATAATTTTGGAAATAACTTTCTTTTGCTTTTCTTCAGGCAACTCAGAAATGATATCGGTTGCATCATCAGAATCCAACTCTTCAACTTCCTCAGCGATTTCTTTAATTGAGAGATTTTTTAAAATTTTTTCTCTGTAGTCATCATCTAATTCCATCAAGACATCAGATGTTTTTTCAGAGTCTAATAGCTTGATTATGTATGTAGCTTCCTCAGAATTTAATTCTTCAATAATCTCAGCAATATCAGCATGATGGTAGTTTGAAAAAGTTTCTAAAATTGAATTATCGTCGGATGATTTGATAAAGTCTAAAATTTTAGAGATCAATTCATCTGTAAGAACAAATTTTGTATGTTTTTCGTTTTTTTTCAACTCTAATTATTTAAATCATGACTGACCAAATTGGTCAAATCAATAAATTCATTCACAGATAATTGCTCGGGTCTTTTATCAAAGATAATATCTTCTCTTAAATTATCACTTAAATTAATTTGTTTTAAACTATTTCTTAGGGTTTTTCTTCTTTGTTGGAAAGAAAGCTTGACTATTTTTAAAAATAATTTTTCATCGCAATTTAAATTTATATTTTTTTTTCTTTTCAAAGAGATTACCGCAGAGTTTACCTTAGGTGGCGGTGTAAATAAATTATTTGACACCTCAAAAAGTAAACTGGTGTTATAATAAGCCTGGGTTATGACTGAAATTATACCATATTTTTTTGA
This sequence comes from Flavobacteriaceae bacterium, assembly GCA_002691265.1. Taxonomy (GTDB): domain Bacteria; phylum Bacteroidota; class Bacteroidia; order Flavobacteriales; family Flavobacteriaceae; genus MED-G13. The sequence goes on from NZHJ01000013.1 coordinate 55,257, forward strand.
GCCCTCATGCTCACAAATTCTTTCAGCAACTTCATATTGAAACATGCCACACATTTCAGGAATATATTTTCTGTAATCTATAATTTTAAACACAATCTGTGAGGATATATTATAAGGGAAATTTCCGATTATCGAGAAATTATTTTTACTAAATACTTCAGCCAAATTCATCTTCAAAAAATCCTGATTATAAATTAGACTGTCATTTATCTCAAGATCATTGGTCAGAAAATCAACTGACTCTTTATCAATTTCTACTAGCTTAAGGTCAATTTTTTTTTTAATTAAAATTTTAGTTAGAATTCCAGTTCCTGGACCAATTTCTAAAACATTTTGTGATGGCGATAAAGACTCAACAATTCTCTCCGCAATACTTATGTCATTTAAGAAATGTTGTCCTAGTGCTTTTTTTGGTTTTACAAATCGCAAAATATTTTATTTGATTACAGAGAACCCTGTATATGGTTGTAGTGCTTTGGGTATGTTTATTCCGTCTTCTGTTTGGAAATTTTCAATCATAGTCGCAAGAACTCTTGGTAATGCAAGAGAACTACCATTTAATGTATGAGCAAGACTAGTTTTTCCTTCAGAGTTTCTATATCTGATTTTCAAACGATTAGATTGAAATGTTTCAAAATTAGACACAGAAGAAACCTCAAGCCATTTGTCTTGAGCAGGTGAATATATTTCGAAATCGTATGTTAGCGCAGATGTAAACCCCAAGTCCCCACCGCACAAAGTAATAATCCTAAAGGGCAATTCTAATTTTTCAATTATAGTCTTAATTTGATCTCTCATAAGATTTAGGGAGTCATAAGATTTTTCAGGATGCTCCACCCTAACTATTTCAACTTTATCAAATTGATGAAGCCTATTTAAACCTCTTACATGAGCTCCATAGCTTCCAGCTTCTCTTCTAAAGCAAGGACTATAGCCAGTTTTCAAAATAGGTAAATTGGATTCTTCAATTATTTCATTTCTAAATATATTTGTTATGGGTACCTCAGCTGTAGGAATAAGAAACAGATTATCTTGAGGGACTGAATACATCTGACCTTCTTTATCTGGTAATTGACCAGTTCCAAATGCTGAACTTTCATTTACTAAGTATGGAACTTGAACTTCATGATATCCAAAATCGATATTAGAATCCAGGAAAAAAGAAATAAGAGCTCTTTGAAGCTTAGCTCCTTTACCTTTATAAACAGGAAAACCCGATCCGGTAATTTTAGTACCAAGTTCAAAATCAATTAAGTCATATTTTTTTGCAAGATCCCAGTGGGGTGTTTTAGTATTTTTTTTAATCTTAATTTTTGACTCAAAAATCACTACATTGTCATTCTCTGAGTTACCTGCTGGCACACTTTCGTGTGGAATATTTGGGATTTGAGATAAAATATCAATTATTTCATTCATAACAACACTTAAATCGTCGGATAAAACCTTTGTTGATTTTTTTATTTCAGAACTTCTTTGTTTAAGTTTAGGAACTTCATCTTTAATACCACTTTTAAATAATAGACCTATTTCTTTGGAAATAGAATTTGATTCAGCAAGCATATTTTCATACTCGGTCTGAATTAATTTTCTTTTTTCATCTATGGAAATTAATTTATCTATTAAGTCCTCAGATTTAAAATTTCTTTTGCTCAAAGATTTTATTACTTCTTCTTTGTTCTCAATTATGTAAGATGTTTTCAGCATTTTTAATATTATCTAAATTTAAATTGTTTTTTTAATAGTTCTAATCAAATGAAAACATTTTTTTTTGTCAGCACCTAATTGTAATGAAAGCAACTCAGCTGTATCAAATTTAATTTCATCTCTTATTTTTTGAATTACTTTAATTTTTAAATGCTTATCATATAAATTATTTTCAAAATCAAAAAAGTTAACTTCAATCGAAAAGTCTTTATCTGTAAAAGTTGGATTCTGTCCGATATTCATCATTCCGAAAAAAAACTCTCTATTTATTTCTGATTTTATAAAATATACTCCGTTAGCAGGTTTTATTTTATTAGAATCAACTACAATATTAGCAGTTGGAAAACCTAAATTTTTTCCTCTACCTAGTCCTTTAATTACTTTTCCTGTTAAAACAAACTCATATCCGAGCAGAGCATTTGCCTCTATTATTCTTCCTTTTGAAACCAAATTTCTAACTTTTGTTGAACTAATTGAAATATTATCTTTTATTAAAACATCAACTTCAGTCACCTTAAAATTGAATAAATCTGAAAATTCGTGTAATTTTTCAGAATTAGCTTTTCTATTCTTTCCAAAATGGTGATCATAACCAATTACAACATGTTTGGCATTAAGTTTTTCAACTAAAATCGTCTTTACATACTCAATAGGAGTTAATCTTGAAAACTCTTTACTAAATTCTTGTATAATTAGATAATCTAAATTAACTGATTCTAGAAGGCTGTTTTTTTCTTCCTGTGTAGTCAATAGAGAAATATTATTATCATTATTCAATACGACTCTTGGGTGTGGATCAAAGGTTAAAACAATTGATCTTAGATTTTCACTTGCGGAAATATCTAATACTTTTTCAATTAATTTTCTATGTCCAAGATGAATACCATCAAAAGTTCCGACAGTGATTACTGACGGAGTATTATCATTATAATTTTTAATGTTTAATGATNTCAAATTATAAACTTTTAATTATTAAAGTTGTTCATAGTCTCACTAATTCCAGANAATACAAATGACTTGACAGAATCNTTTATCATATCAAAATTTGATANTAAAACATCAAATTCTTCAGTTTCAAAGAGTCCCAAAACAAAATCAACCTGATTAATCTTATTTTGAGGGTTTGAAATTCCAATCCTAAGACGTGAATATTTATTTGTATTTAGCCAATATTCAATATTCTCTAAACCATTATGACCTCCACTACTTCCTTTAGCCCTATATCTAATCTTTCCTAACGGTAAATTNAGATCGTCACTAATAATTAANACTCTNTCAGTGACAATATTCTCTTGTTTCATCCAATACAGAACAGACTTACCACTTAGATTCATATAAGTATTTGGCTTTAGCAATAAAACTNTTCTTCCTTTGACGGAAATTTTTGCAATTTGNCCTAATCTTTCAGTTTCAAACNTAGACTCATATTTTTNACAAATAAAATCAAGAATTTCAAATCCGATATTATGTCTCGTATTTCTGTATTTTTCATCTGGATTTCCTAAACCTACNATTAAAAACTTATCCATAAAGTAGTTTTGTTTTAGCAAAAATAAAAAAAGCATTCTGACTATTTACAGAATGCTTTTTTTACTTATTAAGTATAAATTAACTTANGACTCTGCAGGAGCTTCTCCATCAGAGGAANCGTCTTTTTTCNCAGCTTCTCCTCCACCTTCAGTAGATTCACCTTCTTCAGATGTNTCTTCTCCTTCTTCGTCATCTCCTTCTTCGGTTTCAAGTACNAAAGCAGCTCTTGCTCTTCTTACTTGACAAACAACNGTATTATCTGNATGAAGGAATTCATAGTTTTCATTCAACAACTCTGAAATATATACTCTATTTCCGATATTCATNTCNGAAATATCAATTTCTATGNAGTCAGGAAGGTTTGTAGGTAAAGCTTTAATCCTAAGTTTTCTTTTATTTCTTTGTAGGNTACCTCCAAGCTTTACACCNATAGCATTTCCTACTAGTCTAACAGGAATATCCATGGCTATTTTCTTGTCTTCAAATAATTGGTAAAAGTCTACATGTAAAATCTTATCAGAGACAGGATGAAATTGAATATCCTGCAAAACTGCTGAATAAGATTCGTTATCGCTTAAGGCAATCACAACAGTATATGCGTTTGCTGTNTATACTAATTTTGAGAATGCCAATTCTGGTGCTGAGAAATNTATTGGGCCATCNCCTCCGTATAAAACGCAAGGAACCTGTCCAGCATTACGTAGTGCTTTTGAAGAAGACTTACCCACGCTTTCTCTTTTAGATCCGTTGATTGTAATTGATTTCATTTTAATTTAAGNTTTACATTATAAAATTCGAACTTATTGACTTATTGTTATGAACTTTATGCATAACATCTGAAAATAAATCGGCGCAAGATAACACTTTTATTTTAGAATGAGGCTTAATATTAGGNACAGAATCAGTNACAATTAATTCTTCAAGTTTTGAGTTCTCAATTTTACTGTAAGCTTCTCCAGAAAGAATTGCATGAGTACAGATAGCACGAACACTAATAGCACCTCTTTCGATTAATAAATCTGCGGCTTTAGAAAGGGTTCCAGCTGTATCAACCATGTCNTCAACTAAAATTACATTTTTNCNTTCTACATTTCCNATAAGCTCCATATGGGAAATAACATTTGCTTTTGATCTCTGTTTNTAACAAACAACAACATCACAATTTAAATTTTTAGAATAGGCATAGGCTCTTTTTGAACCACCCATGTCAGGAGATGCAATACATAANTTATCTAATTTTAAATTTAGTACATGAGGAATAAAAATTGTTGATGCATATAGGTGATCTACAGGAATTTGAAAGAATCCTTGAATCTGATCAGCATGTAAATCCATAGTGATTAATCTGGTTGCACCAGCAGATTCNATCATTTTTGCTATCATTTTTGCAGCNATTGGTACTCTNGGCTTATCTTTTCTNTCCTGTCTAGCCCATCCNAAATATGGAATNACNGCAGTAATATGTCTTGCAGATGCTCTTTTTGCAGCATCAATCATTAATAACATTTCCATNAGATTCTCTGGGCTTGGATTTGTAGAACCAATTATAAAGATTCTTGTTCCTCGAATTGATTCCTCATAAGATGGTTGAAATTCACCGTCAGAAAATCTTGATATAATAACATTACCAAGATTTTCACCAAAAGATTTAGATATTTTTTTTGCTAATTCAAGACTGTTGGTACAATTAAAAATTTTTGCTTCTGTATTTACTACTGCCACTGTATTTAGTTGGTATTTAGTTGTTTATTAATAATTTTTTTAAGGAAAACAAAAATAGAAATTTTAAATTAAGGAAGGTGTTTAATATTGATTATTTTTTACTTTTGCAAGAATGCTCAAGTGGCGGAATTGGTAGACGCGCTGGATTCAAAATCCAGTTCTTTTTAGAGTGTGGGTTCGATTCCCACCTTGAGTACTAAATTAAATTTCTAATAAAATAATTGAAAATACACCTAGCCCAATTATNAATCTTAGTATATTGTGCANTTCTAAATAATCAGAAACTTTNTTAGAGTTNNATAATTTAATNGTAAAAATAAGTAAAAGTATTAGTGAGATTCCATAATATATATTCATATANCCATCAGAAAAATTTATAAACAGATTNATAATCAAAATGACATTTATAAATGTAATTAGTGAAATTATAATTCGTGAAAAATCTTCACCAAAANCAACAGGAATTGTCTGATAATTTTCTGTAAAATCNCCAACAAGATTTTTTAAGTCCTTTGTTATATCTTTCAANAGAAGNATAAAGAAAAGAAATAAGGCNTATGCTNCNATTATTNAATCAATATTTTTATAATATAATAGAATTGCAAAAAAGGGTGTNATTGTAAGNAGNGAATANAATAAATTNCCTAAAAANAAAAGACGCTTNAATTTATGTGAATAAAACCATAAAAAGAAAATATAAANTGAAAAGAAAATTANNGCCCTAAGAGAAATAATTGAAGCNAAAAATATNACCACAAAATTTAAAANNAANTAGAAATATAATTTTGTTGANTTTTTTACNACATCATCNATTTTAGACTTAATTGGTTTATTAATTANATCTTTTTTTTGATCNTAAAAATTNTTGANAATGTATCCCGANGCAATNGAAAGTGAAGAGCAGAGNATTAAAAGAAAAAGATTAAAATCAAAAANAACATCAAAGNGTTTTTTGTCACTTAATATAAANATTGAAGTNAAATACTGAGCTANTACAATAATTANGATATTATAAATCCTAACNANTGAGAAAATACTCAAAAACTTAAATAAAATTGATTTTTGTTTANTGATTGATGACATATTTAAAAGTGATAAACAACTTCTAAATTATAATCTTTTAAATCATTTTTAGNTTGTTCNATNTTNGGAGCAAAACCAAGTATATATCCTCCNCCNCCAGAACCACANAACTTCAAGAAGTATGACCCACTGTCAATCCCTTTTTTCCAGAGATCGTGAAACTCNTCTGGAATCATTGGNTTAAAGTTATCCAAAACTATTTTTGACAACTTTTTTGTNTTGTCAAATAAGTTTTTGACNTCACCNTTTAAAAAACTATCTACACATAAATTTGTNTGTTTNATGAATTGGGTTGAAATCATTTTTCTAAATCCNTCNGATTTCATCTTTTCCATAAANATACTTACCATNGGTGCNGTAGAACCTGTTTTNCCACTNTCGATAAGAAAAACTGCACCTGTTCCATNTAACTTCTGGGATGGTATTCCCGTTACATTAATATCATCTTTAGATTTNATTAAAATTGGAATACTTAGGTAACTGTTNAGNGGNTCCAATCCGGATGATTTCCCNTGAAANAAAGANTCCATTTTTGAAAAAANAGATTTTAAAANAAGTAATTTTTCCCTTGTTAGATTTTCCAAAACTGTNATCTTATTATTTGAATACTTNTCATAAANAGCAGCAACCAAAGCACCACTNCTTCCAACTCCATACCCTTTTGGAATNGANGAATCAAAATATAATCCTTTCTTAATATGNTNTTCAAATNAAATTAAGTCTAAATCTANTTCNTCAANCTGCTTTAAATACNAACAAAAATCAGCAAGAATATTATTAGATTTTTTAGATTCTAAANNTGGCTTTTCAGCAATTTTTAAAGCACCNTTGAAAAAATTATAAGGAATTGAAAGGCCTTTTGANTCTTCTATAATTCCATATTCTCCAAATAATANTATCTTGGAATAAAATAAAGGTCCTTTCATATCTCAAATATACAAATTTAGAATTGCTTAGGNCCNTCACCNATAGAATCNNTAATNAATTTCCCGCCTTTACACAAGNGAGCCAATTCTTTNTCTATAAANGTCATGACCTCTTTTGAGAAATTTTCTGGNAATAGTACATGAACATTTGCACCTGCATCTAANGTAAAACACACAGGAATTTTTGAATTTTCNCTAAAATCTTGTATTCTTTCAATTACTTNTAATGTTTCAGGTTTCATCAAAATGTATGATGGATTACTATTCATCATGAGAGAATGTAACATGAGAGCTTCACNTTCAACCAATTCACAAAAATCATTCAAATTTCCAGACGNCAAAATTTGTAGCAGCTTTGTAATATTATTATTTGCNGCATTAAATCTAACTTTTGAAAATGGGTTATCGTTCATAAGTCCNTGNCCNACAGAACTAGATACTTCTTTCTCTTTATCATCAATTATTAAAATGACATCTCTATAATTATTAAATTTTGGAGAAATATTTTTACAAAGCTTTACAGAGTATAAATCAGAACTATTGTTTAATTCTTTGTGTTTACCCCAAAAATTTACCCCNCCGTAAACACTCCTGGAAGCACTTCCAGACCCNATTCTTGAAATAAATGAAGCTTTTTTAAAGAAATAAACATCATCAATTAAAGTGAGTTTTTTTTCCAAACTCATTATACAAAGAGATAACGCACTCATACTACTTGCTGAGGATGCAATTCNACTACTNTGTGGAAAACTATTGCTGCTTGATATCAATAAATGGTAATCCTTAAGGTATGGGCAATATTCTTGAATCATTGAAAAAAACTTTACAATTTTAGGTCTGAAAGAAGTATTTTTTTTACCNTCAAAAATCAAGTCAAAGTCAATATTTTCAGAAGTTTTATCAATTCTCTTAAATAAAACAGATGTTTTTGTAGTACAATTTGAAAGGGTAAAGCTGATAGAGGGATTTTTAGGTGTTTGATCAGGATTTTTACCCCAGTACTTCACCAATGCTATGTTACTTGGAGATTTCCATGAAAAAGAAATCTCATCAATTTTATTTGTTGCTTCATTTGCTGTAAAATCTTGAATAATCATTAAATGAAAGTGAATTTGTGCGGGCGGAGAGACTCGAACTCTCACACCTTGCGGCACTAGATCCTAAGTCTAGCGTGTCTACCAATTCCACCACGCCCGCAAAATTGAAAGGCAAATATAAAAAATACTTTGTGAAATTGATGATTTAAATTGTTTTTAAAAGGGGTTATTGGTAATTTATCTTCATTACTAAATTTAGTAGTGATTGCTGGCATTACTCCACTCCATGCCATATAAAAGGTTTTGTATTGAAAATAATGTTTTTTTGCTAATATATTTTGGTCTAATTTGTCACAAATAAGTCAGATGCAACTCCGTCAGTTAAAAATTTGTACTCTTTTGATGTATGAAGTTTATTGTTTGTTTTGATAAGTACACCTTCTTTAATTTTAAGTTCTATTTGTTTACTTAAATTATCTAAATTCAAATCTGAAAATTCTGATTTAATTAAATCTAAATCAATTCCTTCTGAGGTTCTTAAACCTATCATTATTACTTCATTTAACACATCAATTTGTGATAGAACCTCTGATTCATTGGGTAAAATATTTTCTTTAATTTTTTCAATATACTTCTGATTATTACTAACATTCCATGTTCTTAAGGAACCATCAAATGAATGTGCTGATGGCCCAAACCCAATATATTTTTTTCTGTACCAATATGTAAGGTTATTTTTACATTCATAGCCAGGTTTTGAAAAACTTGAAAATTCGTAATTACAATAACCTAATTTTAACAACGTTTCATAGGCATACTCAAATTGCAATTTCTGATCCCTGTCTTCAACTTCCTTTATCTTGTTTTTTTCAATCAATTTTTTTAGAGCTGTTTTTGGTTCAACGGTTAAAACATAAGTTGAAATATGGGGTACATCATGATATAATCCAATTTCAATGTTTTTTTTCCATGCATCAATTGAACTTTCAGGAATTCCATAGATTAGATCAATAGAAAAATTGATAAAATTATTTTTTATTTTTTCAATTGAATCAATTGCAGTTTTTGAATTGTGACTCCTGTTCATTAACACTAAATCAGAATCAATAAAAGATTGTATCCCAAGACTAACTCTGTTAAAACTATTTTTTTTCCACACTTCAATTTTTTCAAGACTAACATCATCAGGATTACATTCAATTGTAATTTCAGCATTATTTGAAATTTTAAATTTTTTATAAATTTCATTTAAAATTTTTTCTAAATCTATTTCAGTAAGAATTGAAGGTGTTCCTCCTCCAAAATATATTGAGCCAACATCATCATTCAACTCATTTGATCTTAAAGAAATTTCACTTACAATTGAATCAACAATTAAGTCTTTTGATTTTATCGATGTAGAAAAATGATAATTACAATAATGACATGCTTTTCTACAAAAAGGAATATGAATATATATACTGTTTATGACCCTCTTATTTTATCTTTATTTTTATTTACAAAGCTTGACCAACTAGAATATTTTGTTCCCTCAAAAGAATTTTTTGAATTATAAAAATGACATACAGCAGCTGCCAGTCCATCTGTAGAATCTAAATTTTTAGGCAACTCTTTTATAGCTAATAAATTCTGAAGCATTTTTGCTACTTGTTCTTTACTAGCATTACCATTACCTGTTATTGCCATTTTTATTTTTTTTGGTGAATACTCTGTAATCGGTATTTCTCTTGAAAGACCTGCCGCCATTGCTATTCCTTGGGCTCTGCCAAGTTTGAGCATACTCTGAATGTTTTTACCAAAAAAAGGCGCCTCAATAGCTATTTCATCAGGATTAAACTCTTCTATTAAAGAAATAGTTCTTTCAAAGACTAATTTTAGTTTTAAATAATGGTCTTTATGTTTTGTTAAATTCAACTCATTCATTTCTATGAGTGACATTTTTCTATCCTTTATTTTGATTATACCGAAACCCATTATTGTTGTCCCTGGGTCAATACCTAAAATTATTTTTTCACTCATAGTTTTTATTCAGTTGAAATTATAATTGGCATAGTAAATATTACTTCAACCTGCTGACCCCTTTTAATAGCGGGATATAACTTTGGGAAATTTGAAATAGTAAGATTAAATGAACTATTTATAACTTCTTTGTATTTAAGATTTTTTTTTGAAATATTTATACTTTCAACAGAAATTAGACCTTTTTTATCAACCATTAAAACCATATTGACTGTATCTACAAGTGTTCTGTTCAGAACCAAATTGTTTTTTTTTAAATTTGCTGTAAAATTATTTGTAATGGTTTCAACAAAACATTTATTTTTTTGTGAGACACTATTTAACTCTAAACAATTCTCAAAAACGGGATACTGATCAACTTCATTCCAGTTAAATGATTTTAGTTCTTCATTTATAAACTCATCAACTGAAATTTTTCTGTCAATTTGAAAATCATATTCACAAGAATTAACTAAAAAAAAGAAAATAAAAATCAGAGTTATTCTCACAATACATATTAATTAATTAATTTCATAAAGTTAATTGATTTTATTTAGAAAATTCTTAATTATCATATGGATATATTTTTGTTGGTATTGTCTTTTGTGTTTATGATAGTAGGGATTATAGGTAGCGTAATTCCTGTTTTACCTGGCCCTTTAAGTTCATGGTTAGGGTTATTTATCTTTAGTAATATTTCAAATGTGCAAGTAGAAAGTAAAATACTTATTTTTTGCTTAATTATTGGATTAATAATTTTTGTTCTCGATTATATAATTCCAATATATACTTCAAAAAAATTTGGAGCAAGTAAGTTTGGAATAATAGGGGCTTCAATTGGGACTTTAATTGGCTTATTTTTGCCACCATTTGGAATCATAATTGGTGCAATAATTGGTGCAATTACTGGTGAATTATTTCTAAACAAAAATTTTGAAAAATCAATTAAAGCTGCTGCTGGAGTTTTTCTAGGGTTAATCGTTTCCGGGTTTACAAAAGCATTAATATCGATTGTATTTTTAGTAATCTATATAAATTTATTCCTGAATAATTTTGGAAAGCTATTTTGATCCACCAGCGATTGTCATTGTTGGGATAATTTCAGTTGTGAAGGAATTTGTATTTTTTTCTAATCCAAACCATTTCGAATTCATTCTATCAACCAGTAAGCCCACCGATCTGTTTCCAATTTCTGAACCATGCTGATAAATCGTCGTTAACTTAGGACTAGAATACTCTGAAATTGTTTTATCTCCAAAACCAACAACTGAAAGTTCTTCAGGAATTTTAATACCCAAACTTCTCGCAATATTAATAGAAATTACACCACAAATTATGTCAGCTGAAATGATTGCGTCAGGTTTATTCTTTTCGATAAACTTCTGGATTTCATTGTGCTTATCAAGATTTTTTGAAATCCTGAGAATTAAATTTTTATCAAACTTTCCAAACAAGTCATAAGTAGCTTTTCTAAATCCATTTGCTCTGTATTTACCAACATTTAAATCATTTATTGTTGTTACAAAACCAATTTTTTTTCTTCCTAATTCTTTCAAACTTTTGACTTCATTATAAATTGCATCAAAATCATCAATAATAACTTTGTCACAATTAATTTTATCAGTCACTCGATCAAACATAACTATAGGAGTATCCTTCATGGTAAATTCCTTGATGTGAGAAAAATCATTTTTATTTAGAGTCTCTTCAGACATTGCAATAATTACACCGTCAACATTCCCACTTGATAAAATTTGAAGACTATCCATTTCTTTTATAATTGATTCTTTTGTAGTGACCGTGATGACATCATATCCATGCTCATCTGCTGCATCATGAATACCGTCCAATACTTTGGAATAAAATCTATTTAAAATATCAGGGATAACAACCCCAATCGTAAGGGTCCTATTACTTTTGAGGCTAAGCGCTATCTTATTGGGCTTATAGTTAAGCTTTTTTGCTAATTTTTTTACTTTTTCAATTGTTTGAACACTTATCTCTGGACTGTCATGTAGCGCTTTGGAAACTGTTGAAACAGAAACTTTAAGTTCTTTTGCTAATTCTTTTAATGTTATCATTAATCAACCAAATAAAATTCTTTATAATCACTTACATTAGAATTTGTACCAATAAAAAGTTGAAACTTACCGGTTTCAGATTCCCAAATATTATTATATGAATAAAACTCTAAGAGAGAATTATCAATTTCAAAATTGACAGTTTTACGTTCTCCTGGTTCTAATTCAATTTTTTCAAATCCTTTTAATTCTTTCATAGGTCTTGATATACTACCCACTACATCTCTTAAATATAGTTGAACAACTTCTTCACCTTTAAATCTTCCTGTGTTTGAAACAGTTACTGACGCATTTATTTTAGAATTTTTAGTCATTGAATCAGAACTAATTTTTAAATCAGAGTAGCTAAAATTTGTATAACTCAACCCATATCCAAATGAATATAAAGGACTATTTTCAACATCAGCATAACTCGAATTCGTTACCTGTTCTATTGAAGTGCTTGGTCTTCCTGTATTTTTAAAATTATAATAAACTGGTACTTGGCCAACATTTCTTGGAAAAGACATTGTAAGTTTTCCAGAGGGGTTATAATCTCCATATAGAACTTGAGCTATGGCATCACCAGATTTGGACCCTAGTTGCCATGCCTGAACTATAGCAGGAATATTTTCATCCTCCCAGGTTAAGTCTAATGGTCTTCCACTCATTACAACAAGAACAATATTTTTATTTACTTTTTTGATTTCTTTTAATAGTTCCTTTTGAAGACCTGGTAAATCAATATTTGTTCTACTTCTTCCTTCACCTGACTGATGTCCTTCTTCACCTAGAACCATAATTACAATATCAGATGTAGCTGCAGCTAATTTAGCTTTTCCAAAATCAGATTTATCTTTAAAATTTATTTTAACTCTATTATGAAAATTAGTTTCACCATAATATAAATCAACTCCTTTTTGATATAGAGTTTTATTTCCTTTATATTTTTTCATTCCCTCAACGACTGAAACAGCTGAATTATACTCAACCTGAGATCTCCAGTTACCAAGAGTACTATTCTTATCATTTGCTAATTGTCCAATGATAGCTATTTTTTGATTTTGTTTTTTTAAGGGTAATAATTCATTATCATTTTTTAATAAAACAATAGATTTCTTAGCTGCATCTAATGCAACCATCATATTTTCTTCACTTCCAAGTTCAGAATCTGATCTATTCTGATCACAATATTTATACGGGTCTTCAAATAAACCTAACTCATATTTCACTCTTAAAATCCTTCTAACAGAGTCATCTAATAATTCTTCTTTAACTTTTCCTGACTCTACAAGGCCAACTAGTTTACTTACATATAAACTTGATTCCATATCCATATCAGAACCTGCAATTACAGCTAATTCAGCTGCGTGTTCACCATTTCTTGCAAAACCGTGTGGTATCATTTGATCTATTGAACCCCAGTCAGAAACTATAAATCCATCAAAATTCCAATCGCCTTTTAAAATATCTCTTTGAATATGTTTATGACCAGTAGCGGGAATTTCATCAAGGGTATTGAATGAATTCATAAATGTCCTCACACCTGCATCTACAGCTGCCTTGAAAGGTGGCATTATAGTATTATGAAGGGTATAATGATTAAAGTCTGTAGTATTATAATCTCTACCAGCCTCTGAAAATCCATAACCAGCAAAATGTTTTGCACATGCAACAATTGTATTAACTTCACTTAAATTATCACCTTGAAAACCTTTCACACGTGCTTCAGCGATTAAACTTCCTAAAAAAGGATCTTCTCCAGCACCTTCCATAACTCTTCCCCATCTTGCATCTCTTGAAATATCAACCATAGGAGCAAATGTCCAATGTAAACCATCAGCGCTAGCTTCAGTGGCAGCAATTCTTGCAGATTTTTCCATAAGTTCTAAGTCCCAACTTGATGATTCAGCAAGAGGTATTGGAAACATTGTTTTATAACCATGAATGACATCATGACCAAAAATAAGTGGAATACCTAAACGAGTTTCTTCAACAGCAATTTTTTGTAATGCTCTAATTTCTTCAA
>NZHJ01000014.1 GCA_002691265.1 Flavobacteriaceae bacterium
TGGCGTAGTCCGGTTAGCGCACACGGCTGGGGGCCGTGGGGTCGCAGGTTCAAATCCTGTCATCCCGACCATATTTATTATAATTGTTTTAATACTAGTCAATTATGTTAAAAATTTATATTTTCGCACATTAAATTATGAAAATAACTATCAAAAACCCAGACTATTTTGGAGTAATCACAGGTGGATTGTGTATCCTTCATTGTATAGCAACCCCTTTGTTATTTATTTCTAACGCTAAATTAGCTGGTCACGGAACACCAATTGAATGGCAGCTATTAAATTTTGTTTTTGTAGCACTCTCCTTTTTAGCTATTATAAATTCTGCTAAAAACTCTAGCAACCCAACGGTTAAAGTTCTGTTTTATGTTCTGTGGGTTATTTTATTTGGGTTAATTTTAAATGAATCAATACACGTTTTTAATCTTCCAGAACTGGCTACATATGCTTCCGCTTTTTCGTTATGTTTTCTCCATGTATACAACTTAAAGTACTGCCAATGTGATGACGAAAATTGCTGCGTTAATGATCAGTAAATTTTCTTAGAACACAAAATGAAAAACTTTGCTCTGTATCGAAAGGGGTTTTGTGTAACATTTTAAAACTTTCAACTAATTCAAAACTTTCTTCAAACAAATCTGAAATTTGATCAACTGAATACCTTTTGATTTCAAGTCCACTACATTTTAAAGGACCATCCTCTGCAAAAGTTCCAATTATTAAAATACCTTCTTTGTTGATATACTCGTTACAAAGGGAAATATATTTTTTAATTCCTTCACGGTCTGTAATAAAATGAAACACAGCTCTATCATGCCAAATATCATATTTATCATTGGAGTTAAAATTTAAAATATCTATCTCAATGAAATTTAGACTTTTATTTTGCAATCTCTCATTGACTTCTTTCAAAGCATTTGAGGAAATATCAACAAGAGAAATATTAGTATAATTTAATTCTAAAAGATTATCTGCTAAAAAACTCTTCCCACAACCAATATCAATTATTTTATCATAATTTGAAATTGAATATTTTTTGATTAATTGTAGAGATTCCAAAGGAATTTTTTGATACCAACTTACTCCGTCAATTTCTTTTTTTTGATATATATTTTCCCAGTGCTTTTTATTATCCATCTATTATTAAAGCTAGTAAATTTTAATTAAAAATATACTAGCTTTATTTACATGTATTTCAATTACATGGCATAACAATTGTTTAAATTTAAATATGATACGTTTTGTTTTAATATTTTTCTTTGGCACAATATGCAGCAAAGCTCAGACATTATTTTCTGTTGATTATAAAAGTCAATCTGATATAAATNTTTTTGTTGTTGATTANAAAAGTCAAGCAGATTTACTAGTATATAAAGTNGATTATNAAAGCCAAGCAAAAGGTAATGATGGATTATGGTACTTTGTNGACTATAAAAGTCAAGCAGATTTTNCTATATATTTTGTNGATTACAAATCACAGGCAGATTTAAAAGTTTTTTTTGTTGANTATAAATCCCAAGCTGGNTGGCAAACTAAAGAGAAAAAACATTTACTATATTAGCAACCCAAATTTATCCTTGTAAATGAGAATTATCTACTCTTTTGTACTTGCTCTTTTTTTGAATCCAATTTTTGGGGTAAGTCAGATTTATGATCCTGTAGACTGGAGTTTTTCTAAGCAGAAAATTTCTGAGAATACTTATGAACTTACTTTCGTCGCTGACATTGACCAAGGCTGGGCTATATACTCCAATGATATATATTATAATGACATAGATTGCGATGTAGAAATATGTCCACTTCCCGTTTCTTTTGAATTTACTAAAGACAATGATTTAGAGAGTTATTATTTAATTGGAGACATAAAGGAAGTTGATGAAAATAAGAGTATTTCACAGGATCCGATATTTTTAATGGAGGTAACCAAGTTTACTAAAAAAGCTTCATTCAAGCAGGTTATTGAATTGAAAGCTGAAAATGTAAATGTTAGTGGTTATTTAACATTTATGGTTTGTGATGACACAAAATGTTTACCACCAACAGACGTTGAATTTGAATTTAATATTGGTGAACCNACNAAAAATAATTCTGAAAANAANGAAGTTAATATTCAAAANNTTGAAGAATCAAATCTAANTCTTTATGGGTTTTTGCCTGAGCAGATAAAANAACANNCATCAGAATGTGACACTGAAAATGAAACNGTGATTGAAAACAAGGACAATTCATTNTTAAGNATNTTTTTATTGGGAATCTTGGGGGGNTTNTTAGCTCTTTTAACNCCTTGTGTATTCCCGATGATCCCNTTAACAGTAAGNTTTTTCACTAAGAAAAATGAAAATGATAACGGAATTTCTAANGCCATACTATACGGGTTCTTTATATTTTTGGTATACATAATTTTGAGTATTCCNTTNCATTTATTGGACAGTGTTAACCCAGATATTTTAAATGATATTTCAACGAACATTTATCTNAATGTTCTNTTCTTTTTAGTTTTCCTTGTTTTTGCATTTTCATTCTTTGGGTATTTTGAATTGACCTTGCCTTCCTCNTGGACTAGCAAGTCNNCAAGTCAAGAATCNAAGACCGGATTNNTNGGAATCTTTTTTATGGCATTAACATTGGCAATTGTTTCTTTTTCTTGNACTGGACCGATTNTAGGAACTTTATTAGCTGGTTCACTNTCCGGTGATTCTGGGGCATGGGAATTAACNGCAGGTATGNGTGGTTTTGGTNTAGCTCTTGGGTTNCCTTTTGCTTTNTTTGCCATGTTNCCAAATGTTCTTAANAAGNTGCCAAAATCNGGNGGCTGGCTAAANACAATNAAAGTTACTCTTGGATTTATTGAGCTAGCNCTTGCNCTTAAATTTTTATCAAATGCAGACTTAGTTGCTCATTGGGGNATNTTAAAAATTGAATTNTTTTTAGCNCTTTGGTTCATTATCTTCTTTTTGTTNGGTNTTTATTTAATTGGNAAAATTAGNTTNCCNAANGANGTTAAACTNGAAAANATTTCTGGCCTAAGATTATTAAGNGCAATTCTNGCATTTGGNTTTTCTGTTTATTTGGCTTCNGGGTTAATCTATGACAAAGANAAACANTCATANAATGCATTATCNCTATTGAGNGGTTTAGCACCACCACTTGGCTACAGTTATTTNTCNCCNAAAGATTGTCCGAATGATCTAGATTGTTTTAAAGATTTAAAAACCGGNATTGAATANGCNAANAANGNAGGNAAACCAATTCTTCTTGATTTTACNGGNTATGCATGTGTNAATTGCAGAAAAATGGAAGAGCATGTTTGGCCNTTACCNGAGGTTGATAAAGTNCTNCGAGATAATTTTGTTTTAATTTCCTTATACGTTGATGATAAAAAGNAATTACCTGAATTNGAACAACTATTTGTAAAAAGAACATCTGGAGTCGGTACAAGAAAATTAGAAAATTACGGTCACAAGTGGGCTCATTTTCAAGCCAGTTATTTTGGTGTAAACTCNCAACCTTTNTATNTNATNATGGATCCAAATACTTACCAAATTTTAAATGANCCAGTAGGTTATATGCCTGATGCAAATGAGTATATTTCATTTTTAGAATGTGGTTTGTCAGAATTTAAATCGTTAAACGAAGAATAATTTTTTATTTTAGATTTATGACGAATNAAAAACAAAATAAATATGATATTGCTTACTTAAAAATCGCCAGNGAGTGGGGTAAGCTTTCATATTGCAAGAGACGTCAAGTTGGAGCCATCATTGTNAAAAATAACATGATNATTTCNGATGGATATAACGGTACTCCTTCAGGTTTTGAAAACGTNTGTGAAGATGATAATAATTTTACAAAATGGTATGTTTTACATGCAGAAGCAAATGCAATAACCAAAGTAGCATCTTCAACTCAGTCTAGTGAAGGAGCAACTTTATANATATCATTATCACCNTGTAAAAACTGTAGCAAGTTAATTCATCAAGCTAAAATCAAACGTGTTGTTTATGAAGAACAATACAAAGACACCTCNGGATTGGAGTTTTTACAAAAAGCAGGCGTAGAGGTTTGTCAAATTAAAATCTAGGACCTTATTTACTTTTTTTTGCTTTATTTATTTTTTCATTNACCATCATAATCCTCATNACAATCAAGCAGCTGAGTCCTGCTAAAATCATGATTGCATAATTAAAATTATCTTTAGAAAAAAAGTTTTCTAAATCGATTTGAGCCACGTTAAATATTATAATTGAAATCGCAGCTAGCGAAATAATGTAAATCAAAATTTTCATTTTTTAGAGTTTTACTTTTGTTAAAAACTTAGCACCTTTGTTAATAAATATGCCTTTTAATTACGACAACAATTTATAATCTTTGTTGATTCGAATTTATTAATAATTTTTTTAAATTTTTAATAATACATCAATAACTGTAAAGCTAAAAAAACACCAAATTTTTTTTGTAATTTTTTAGTTCAAAGTAATGATTTAAATAAAAAGGCTAAGGGTTCACCAAACTCGAATCAAGTAAAATAAAACCATCAGGTTTTAAATTTACTTGATTAATGCAGCACTGAAATGTGCTTCTTTTTAACTCTCAAAAGCCAGTAAATCAAGCTGTTACAGTTTTTGAATTTTGACTATTTTTTGTTGCCAGTGACACAAAGATGACAGTTTTTCATTTGAAGAATAAGNAACTTTGTACACTTTTTTTCAAAAAAATTAATGTTGAAAATTTTGTTAAAAACTTGTATTATAACAGCTGCCGAAGGTGTAGTAATTAATGTGAACTTTATGTTTGCTTTAAATTTAACTCTGAAGCTATTAACTAAAAAANTGATTTAAAATATTATGGAAATAGAAAACATAATTAAACGAGATTACAGTACCAAAACTTTTCACTTAGAAAAGATTAGTGGTGCCATTCACAAAGCCATGAGTGCAGTTGGTCATGGCGACGAACAGAACGCCCAGGATGTTGCACTTTCGGTTTATCAGACACTAGTTGGTCGTAAAGAAAACGATGTTGAATACGTTCCTACAATTGAGGAAGTGCAAGATATCGTTGAGACAAAACTTATGGAAAGTAAGTTTACAGAGGCAGCAAAAGCCTACATCTTATATAGAAATAAAAGAGCTCAACAACGTGAATCTGATCTTTTTGAAAGACGAGTAAATCTAAAGCCATACGAATATCCACACCTCTATGAATATGTGCCTGCAATAAGACACTCCTATTGGATTCATTCAGAATTTAATTTTACGAGTGATATACAAGATTTCAAATCTCGTTTGTCCGATGTTGAAAGAAGTGCCATTAAAAATACTATGCTTGCAATCTCACAAATAGAGGTTGCTGTAAAATCATTTTGGGGAGATTTATATCATAGAATTCCAAAACCAGAAGTTGGATCTGTGGGATCAACATTTGCGGAAAGTGAAGTTAGACACGCTGACGCCTATTCACACTTACTTGAAATTTTAGGGTTAAACGTAGAGTTTAAAGAATTAAAGAAAAAGCCTGCAATAATGAAAAGAGTTCACTACCTAGAAAAAGCCCTAAAAAATTCTAGAAGTGATGACAATAGAGAATATGCAGAGTCCATTCTTCTTTTCTCTTTATTCATTGAGCATGTATCTTTATTTTCTCAGTTCTTAATTATCATGGGATTCAACAAACATAAAAATATGTTGAAGGGAATTTCTAATGTTGTTGAGGCAACATCAAAAGAAGAACAGATTCATGGAGATTTCGGAATCGACCTTATTAAAGTTTTACAAAAGGAGAACCCAGATTGGTTTACTGACGAATATCACAAAAGAATTCAAGACATGTGTTTAAATGCTTTCGAGGCAGAGAAAGATGTTGTTGATTGGATTTTTGAAAATGGTGAACTAGACTTTTTACCTAAGGCAGTGGTAAATGAATTCCTAAAAAACAGATTTAACAATTCACTTGAAAGTATTGGAATTGAAAAAGTATTTGATATTGATGAAGATCTTGTTGCTCAAACTGAATGGTTTGATGATGAAATTATTGGAACCAAGCATGGAGATTTCTTTGTCAAAAGATCAATAAACTACAGTAAAAGAAGCCAAAGTATAACCAGCGACGATTTATTTTAGGATATGGAGAAAAAACTAACATCAATAAAGAAGGCCAATCCACATCAAGATTTAATTCAAGCGAGAAAAGAGTCAATGAAAAAAATAAACGAAAGCAATGAAAAATCATTTGAGTGGTTAAATGAAAATAGCAGAAAATTTTTAGCAGCAGGATATTTAGGAGAAGGTATCACTGCCGAAGAAAGAATTTCAAATATAGCGCAAAGAGCAGAACAACTGCTTGAAATGCCTGGCTTCGCTGACAAATTTTATTACTATATGTCGCAAGGTTTTTATTCACTTGCGTCTCCAGTTTGGTCAAACTTTGGGAAAGAAAGAGGTTTACCAATAAGCTGCTTTGGTTCACATGTTGACGACGACATCGGAAATATTTTATACTCACAATCTGAAGTAGGAATGATGTCTAAACTAGGTGGGGGTACCTCTGGATATTTTGGTAAGATNAGACACCGTGGAGCTTCCATTAAAGATAANGGTGAAGCNTCTGGAGCAGTACATATTATGAGATTGTTTGAATCTATGGTAGATGTTGTTAGTCAAGGATCTGTTAGAAGAGGNCGTTTTTCACCATACCTNCCNATTGATCATCCAGACATTATGGAGTTCNTAGAGATNGGTACTGAGGGTAATCCAATTCAAGANCTAACTCATGGTGTTACCGTNAAAGATGATTGGATGCAACAAATGATTGATGGCGATGTTGAGAAGAGAACCGTTTGGGCAAAGGTTTTACAAAGTAGAGGAGAGATGGGATANCCATANATATTCTTTACNGATAATGCNAATAACGGAGCAGCNGATGTTTANAAAGACAAAAAGNTNCCAATNTATGCTAGTAATCTTTGCACCGAAATAATGTTACCATCAAATCATGATTGGTCGTTNGTTTGTGTATTATCAAGTATTAATGTACTTCACTATGANAAATGGAAAGATACCGATGCTGTAGAAANTATGATTTATTTTCTTGATGCAGTAATTACGGAGTTTCTTGANAAACTTGAAGTATATAAAAATTCTGANAATAGAGACGACCAGCAGACATTCTTNTTCATGGANCGTGCTTACAATTTTTCAAAAGAAAATAGAGCACTTGGAATGGGTGTTCTTGGATGGCATTCACTACTTCAATCNAAAATGTTACCGTTTGATAGTCAAGGTGCATACGACCTAAANAGTGAGGTNTTCAAAAATATAAANGAGCATTCTAATANAGCTTCTAAACATCTAGCTGAAAAGTTTGGTGAGCCAGAATTATTAAAAGGCTATGGCAGAAGAAACACAACTTTAAATGCTGTTGCACCTACNACATCTTCNGCTTTTATCCTNGGTCAAGTATCTCANGGTATAGANCCAATTTGGTCAAATATNTATGTTAAGGATATTGCTAAAATTAAAACAACAATNAAAAATCCATTTTTAGTAAAGCTCCTTGAGGAAAAGGGAATGGATACTCCNGANGTNTGGAGACAAATNAGAGACAGAGATGGTTCAGTTCAGGATCTTGATTTCCTTTCTGANAATGAAAAAGAAGTGTTTAAAACCTATGCNGAAATAGACCAAATGTCAATTATCTATCAGGCTGCTAATAGACAAAATCANATTGATCAAGGACAATCACTAAATATAATTATACACCCTGATACAACAACNAAAGAGATTAACAAGATTCANGTAACNGCNTGGAAGCTTGGTCTTAANTCTTTATACTATCANCACAGTATGAANGCNGCNCANAANTTNAAGCAGAAGAAAGAGTGTGAAAGTTGTGANGGATAAATTAAAACCTTAAAATAAATAATTGTTTTATTTTAATTCGGTTTCTGATTTAATAGAATAGTAACTTTCCAATAGTTCTTTTAAAGCAGTAAGAATTTCAGAGCAAAGGGTAAGTATTTCCAATTGTAATTTGTCATACCTTTTGCTGCCTTGGTTTTCTTCTTTGTATCTTTTTATTTGGTTCTCAATTCTATCCTTTGCTTGAATTATACCTAATAGAACATCCTCAATTTTTCTGAAGTCCTTATTGATAAAGATATTTATTACATCCTCAAATAATCTTTTAAAGTTAAGATCAATACCTAATAAAACTTTTATGTTACTGAGTGGAAGTTTTCTTCTGTCCTCATCAACGTGTTTAAGGGTTATTTTAGAAATCTTCCTTAGTTTTTTTGTTATTTGTGTTAATTTTTCTAGAATTATAAGATAAAACTCTGTAGCTTTTTTATTCGCTATTTTATTTGACTTAAGATAATTAAAGATGTTTTCTTGAAGTTCATTTACTTCATCACTCAACTTAGTTACTTGACTAGTATTTTTCTTTAATGATTTTATATCATTTTTAGAGACTCCTTCAGTTGTATAAGTAAATACCTTAATACTTCTATTTAATACATTTTCAATATTTTTAGAGCTTTCTTTGATAACTCCGTCAAGTGTATTTTTTTCAATTTCAAGTATTTGATTTTCTGATTTTATTTTTTTAGCATCTTTGTTATATCTCAAGTAATTTCTATAAAGTAAGAAGCATGTAAATAAGAACAAAATTGGCATAAAATACAAACTTGTCTCCATTAGCAAAGCAACAAGTGCAGCAGCTGAAAATGCAACAATAGCTGTAATAAACCACCCTCCAATTACGTTTAATACTCCTGAAACTCTGAAGATCGCACTTTCACTTCCCCACGCCCTATCAGATAATGAAGTTCCCATGGCAACCATGAATGTGACATAAGTTGTTGATAATGGTAATTTATATGATGTTGCAATTGAAATTAATATGGATGCAACAATTAAATTAACCGATGCACGAACTATATCAAATGCAGGTTTTTCGATGATTGTATTTGATAAAAGTAATTGATTTGAGGGAGCAAATCTATTTTCTATTATTTCTCTAATTTTTACTGGAATAATTTTTTGAACTCCACTATTCAATCTGACAACAAATACTACTAGAAATTTAGCTAAACGGTTTGCTTTAAACTTTTCTTTTATTTCACTCTGATCTGATAAATCAATTGAAGTTTTTAATACATTTTTTGCTCTTGATGAAAACCACAGTGTAATAACCATTACAGCTCCAGCAATAAATAAAATAAGATTTGGAGTTTCAACCTTTGATGAAAGTATTCCCATACTTAGTTGATCTGCAGGAATACCTGAAATTGTCCATGCTTCATATGATTGCCATGCAGCAATTGGTACACCGATNAAATTAACCAGATCATTTCCTGCAAATGCNAAAGCCAATGCAAAGGTGCCAATAAGAATNATAATTTTATAAATATTAGTTTTATATACCTCAATTAAAAAATATGATATCGAAGACCATATTANTGTCAAGTATAAAATTATTTGTGCAGCATTACTTTCAATTATATTATTAATTGTTCTANNCTGAAAATANNCGAAAGTGATTTCAGAGTATGAAGTTCCTTTNATTCCTTTAATCAGTATAAAGTATGTTATAGAAGTTATTGCAATCCCCCCAAAAATTGATGAAACAATATTTGAGTTTCTTTTAAAATCAAAACTTAGTATTAACCTTGACACCCACTGTACGATAGCACCAATTGTAAATGCAATAAAAACAGATAATATTATGCCAAGTATAATTTGTGTTGCCTTTGAGTAATTAATGTAGGTGATAAGCTCATTAATTGATTGACTGTTTTCCCATATTTTGTAAGCTGCTATCGAAACAGCCGCTCCAAGTAATTCGAAAACAATTGAAACTGTAGTTGACGTAGGTAGCCCAAGAGTATTAAAAAAATCCAACAAAAGAATATCAGTTATCATGACCGCAAGAAAAATAATCATGATTTCATCGAAATAGTACAATTCTGGATTGAATATTCCTTTTCTTGCAACCTCCATCATTCCGCTTGAAAATATTGCCCCTAAAGCAATTCCAAAACTGGCAATTATCATTATTTTTTTAAATGATACTGCTTTTGATCCAATTGCTGAGCTCAAAAAATTTACCGCATCATTACTTACCCCAACAATCAAGTCAGCTATTGCAAGAAATCCTAGGGCTAAAACAAAAAATAAGTAAAGATTTTCCAAGCTTAATTATTTCAGACAAATTTACATTTATTATTGCTTTTATCATTAGCTAAATGTTAAGAATTCATCTGTTTATGATTGATTTTTATACATTTTGAATATATATAAAATGCTCATAATCAATAATTTAAAGACTTTATGTTAATTNAATGTTAAGTAAATGTTTGNAAAATGTAAATAAATTCATATATTTGTTAATAT
Organism: Flavobacteriaceae bacterium; assembly: GCA_002691265.1. Taxonomy (GTDB): domain Bacteria; phylum Bacteroidota; class Bacteroidia; order Flavobacteriales; family Flavobacteriaceae; genus MED-G13. Next base: position 10,392 of record NZHJ01000014.1, read on the forward strand.
AATGTTACTAAATATAATGATATGAAAAATATTTTCTTCTTATTTACACTGCTATCTTTCTTTTTTTACACACACAATTCTATAGCTCAGAAACAAAATAAAATTATAGAATATAACGAGGTTAAAGATCTAATCGAAATAACCTATTATTATGATAATGGATCTATCCAACAAATTGGTTCTTTTAATACTGATGGTCTTCCTCATGGCAAATGGATAGCATTTAATATAGAAGGAGAAAAATTATGTATCGGTAATTATTCAAATGGTCTTAAACAAGGAAAGTGGCATTTCCTTTTAACAAATAACATTCAAACAGTTGATTACATAAACTCTAAGATTATCAGCGTTGAAAATACTTACAGCAATGATATTGCTGGATTAGATTAATTTTTTTTATTGGTTTATTATTACAAAGGAAAAAGACTGCCGATAAAGCAGTCTTTTTTTTCTTGATTAATAAGTGTGGACTAAAAACTAATTCAAAATATATCACAAAAATANTTTTTAGTTAATTTAGTTCTGTGAACAAATGATTAAGTAATTTTTAATTAATTGGGATAGTTCCAACCCCCTGTTTTTAGTTTTGGTAGAATGGGTATTCTGGGAAGTCTTTTAATATAATCAATTAAAATTCTGTCAACTATATCTCTCGTTTCTTGATCAAAATCTACTAAGATTTGATTTCCACTCTTAATCCATTTAGAAATCTTCTTGGAATCTAATTTTTTTATTGTTTTATATCCCATTTTTTTTAGACAAAAAGCATTATACTTTTGCTCAAATTGATTTTTCATCGGTATAACTAATAACTTCTTTTTGAGATAAATAGCCTCTGAAGTGGTCTCAAATCCAGCATTACAGATTACACCCTCACANGTCGAAATACTTTTAATAAATAAATTTTGACTTATAGGTTTAAAAATAAAATTTCTATCAGTTTTCGATCTTGATACCTCTTTAGTAAAAACATGAAAATTCATATTTTTTATACCCTTTAATTTTTGAGTTATCNTTTTTACTGANTATGAGGGAAGGTAAACCGTGTAGTGGGATAATTTTTCAGGTCTAATTTTTAATAATCTTTTTTTTATAATTGGTGAAAAAATTTTTTTNCCTAAACTCTGATAATGAATGCCATAACCAATGCTTACGGGGCAAAAATATTTTAAAAATAACCTATGCAAAAAGTTGTAATTTGAAAGCTTCGGTGTTTCCGGACTTATCATAGCAAATTGATTACTCAAACCGACACATTCTTTTCCATATAATTTACAAGCCCATGCAGAAATTGGTTCAAAATCTGAGATTATCAAGTCATAATCGTTTACATTTAACGATCGTACATCTCTTATAAATTGTATTGGTTTTAAGTTAACTAAAGACTTCCAAAAATCAATCCCTCCTTTTTTACCAAATGTAAAACTAATACCGTTAAAATTATATTTAACCGGATAATTAAGCTTCAAAGTTGAGTTTTTTCCGCTTACTAAAACATCTAAATTCACCCTTCTTTCAAGAATTGGTATTATCTCATTCGCACGAGAAATATGACCATTACCCGTTCCTTGAATTGCATATAAAACTTTCATTATTTGAGTAAATTATAATCCTGAAGTATTTCATTAAAAAACTCGTTTATTGGTCTATTTTCTTCAGTTAAATTATATTCTCCAGGTTCAAATCTATATAAACTCCATTTATTTTTTTTGTACTCTAATGACGTTAAATTTTCAACCCAATCGCCTGAATTTAAATATTTTACATTTTTACCTTTTGATTCAAACTGCTTAATGCAAGGTTCATGAATATGTCCACAAACAACNGAGTCATAGTTATTATCACAGGCTATATCAACAATTGTTTTTTCAAATTGATTAATAAATTTTACTGCTAATTTGATTCTACCTTTTACTTTTTTTGAAAATGAATACCTTTCCTTTTTTAACAGAAGTAATATTTTATTCATTATGTGATTTATAAGAATAAGTAAGTCATATCCGTAACCACCAAGACGTGTCAACCATTTTGAGTATTGCATGGTGACATCAAATATATCACCNTGAAAAAACCANGTTTTTTTACCATTNAGGTCTAATACTAATTTATTTGATATTTCAAGACCTGACATTTTAAATCCAACAAGCCTTCTTAATTCCTCATCGTGATTTCCAGTTATGTAATGAACTTTTACCCCTATTGATATCCATTTTAGGATTAATCTTATAAGTTTAGTGTGATATATATCCCAATATTTTTTTTTGAATTGCCACATATCAATGATGTCACCATTCATTATCAACATTCTAGGCTTGACACTTTTAAGGTAGAAATATAGTTCTTTAGCTTTAGATCCAATGGACCCGAGATGGACATCCGAGATAACAATAATATCAACAGATCTATATTTTTTATTCTTTTCAGCCATAATGCAAAATTAGGCTGAGTTAGGAAATTTATTTTTAAGGGAAATTTAACTAAAGGTTATTTTTATTATTTAGATATCTTGTTCCAATCGATTATTTTAAAATTTTGATAGCCGTCATCATTAAAGCCATCTTGGACTACTAAAATTCCTTTTTTATATTTCGATGTTGATAAATTACTAACCTCAATTCCGTCAGTATCTGAGGTACCNTCTACCTCGGGCCCATCAATAATCGTAACAAAACTTTTTAATTTTAATGAGGCTCTGTCAATCAATGCATACCCATTACTACCTTGAACTGAAACAACAATACTTCCTTCCCCGTCACTTTTCTCATAGAGTGCTAGACCTTCAAAATCTTTTTTGAATATTTTACTAACACTAAATATCATTTTTCTTTCTTCTGGAATATTTGGATCAGCATTTATCTGCCATAAACCTTTATTTTCTTCTGCAACATAAAGTTTATCGTAATATTCATCTGAAACTAGTCCTTCAATTAAGGTCTTAAATTTTAATGTTCTAATTTTTTCGATGGAAAGTTTATTTTCAATTTGATTCAACTTCCACTGTTCAACTTTTCCGGAATCCTTATCACTAACAAAAATATACGTATCTACTTCATTTTGATAAAAGGTAATTCCGTAGACATCACCCAAATCAGATGTATTATTTTTATTTAAAATTAATTCAAGAGAATTATTTTCAGTATTTAGTTTATATAATTCAATACTATTTGTAGTTCTGTTTGACCCACAAACTAAAGGGAATGATTCACCATTTAGATTGAACTTATTAATTATATCAACATTGTTAACCCTTCCGAAAGGATAATGATTGATTATTTTACCGTCTAATCCGTAAATAACCAAGCCATACTTTTTATCAGTCGCTATAATTAAAGAGCTATCAGGATATTGATAATCATTATAAATACAAATATCATCAGCTGCATCATCATTTGTTATTACTGGTTCTGTTTCTATATCAGCAACAACCTCTTTAACAGNNTAAGAGCCAGTAAATACTGGCTCTTGACTATATGTTGNTAAACTTAATACTACAAAAAAAGTAGTTANANAAGTANATTTATTCATTTACTAAAANTCNTATTTNAATCCAACATTCCAATTNTAACTATAATATTCAAGTTGCATTGTTCTTTCTTTNACNCCTTGGAAATATCTTANTGGTTGATTTGTTAAATTCTTTGCTTCNGCAAAAATACTTAATTTNTCTGAAAGTCTNTANGTNGCATTTAAATCAACAAAAAGTTGTTCATCATAGTATCTATCTTCCCATGAATCACCTCCAATTTCATCTAAAGCTTCACCTGCGAAATTCACAGATGCTCTTACAAAAAACTTCTTACTTTCATAAGCTAAAGATGCATTATACATGTTTTCAATTGCACCTGCAAGTGGAACATCATCTCTACCCTCAATTCCATCAGTATTTGAGTCTGTAAAAGTATAATTAGCCATTAATGTGAAGTTTTTAAGCAGCCTAGTTTGTAATCCAAATTCAAGACCAGTAA